>DAIQBR010000040.1:3502-14816 GCA_036781105.1 Kiloniellaceae bacterium | reverse complement strand
GCCGCCAGCCTGCCGCCTCCGAGGTCGGGCGCATCGAGGCGAAGATGATGCTGCACTACGCCGGCCTGGACGAGCGCATCAACGCCGGCATCCCCGACTTCAAGTCGGCGCTGGACGCCAACGGCGTGGCCTACGAGCTGTTCACCTACGAGAACGCCAACCACGCCTTCAACAACGACACCAACGCCGCGCGCTATGACGCCAAGGCCGCCGAGATCGCCTGGGGCCGCACGGTGAACTTCTTCAAGCAGAACCTGATGTAGGGGCAGAACCTGATGTAGGGCTTTTCAGGGAGGCCAGGCAGGCGCCCCCGGGCGGGGGCGGCGGTCCGCGAAGCCGCCGCCCCTTTTTTCGACAACGATCGCGGGCCTAGTGGTAGAGCACCGGCGGAGAGAAGCCCTTGATGTGCTCGCAAAGAGTCGTCTGATAGTCCTGCGAGATCTCTTCGTCGACGAAGCGCTGCAACTGCACCAACAAATTGGGCGGGGCGTCGTCCCGCAGGAGAGTGTACGATAGGATCCAGCCGAAAGGTCCCATCTGCGTCACGGCAATGTCGACTGAACTGTCGGTCGGATAGCGGACGTTCTCGCCCGGTGGGTAGTAGAGTCGCATTGCTGGGCTGCTTGAATCGATCAGCAAGCCAGTTTCGACTGCGAAGGCATCGAAACGCTCCAGAAGGAGGTCCTCGTTCTCCAGCGTCACATCGATGGCGACGCAGTAGGTCGACGGCGAGACCTTACCTGCTGCCGGACCCGAGAGCACCGTTGCCAGAACTGCGGCGGCCAACGTCCGGAGCATGCGCGGGAACTTCATTCCCCACCCCCCTGCCTCACCGGCCGCACATCCCGCTCGAACTGGTATCGTGCCGCTTTTGCGATGACCGGGTTGTCGAGTTCCGCGAGGAGGCGGAGTTTCTCATCGCCCTCGGTCGTGTTGATGTCACCGAGCGCGTAGCAGCACTTCACGCCGAGCGCGTAGGCTTCGTCGAAACTCAGGTAGTCGAACTGCAGCTGCGCGGCGCGGTAGAGCACGTCGATGCTGCTCGGATCGTGCATCTCCTGCAGCACCATGGCAATGTCCTCGTGGGAGATGTGCCAGTCCTCCATAAGCAGAGCGTGGAGACCCGGCAGGCAGCTTCGGGAGAACCCGAATTCGAACCCGAGCAGCATTGCCGCTTCGACCTGGTTTTCGTCGCGCCGCTGCGCGGCGTCCCGGAGAAGAGCGGGGAGGTGCTCAGGATCCTTACGCGGATCGACCGGGTACTTCCTCAGGAGATCCTGACGAAGCATCCATTTGAGGATTTCGTAGACATAGTCCCTGCCTCCCCTGGGAATCAGAGGATTTCCGTTTAACGACCGCCCCAACCTGTCCCTTGCGACAGAATAGTCTATGACCGCATCGCGGTGTTCGCGCTTCATGGCCCCTGCTCACCGTCCGGGATGTCTGCCCAAGCCCGTTCCGCCCTCACTGAAGGACATACTCTTCGGTCACGGCCCTGGTCCTGGGATCGATGTACAGGCCGAAGGATTCGCCGTCGCCGCCGAGCTGGACCCATTTCCCTGGACGGGCGGCGATACGCTCGCGGGCCCGCGTGCTGGCCGCCTTGCTGATGATCCAGAGGTGCAGCCATTCGCCGGCCATGGGCGTCAGCTTGACCTCGTAGTAGGTTTCCGGCCAGTCCCTGGTTTCGGAGACGTAGACCCAGACGGTCTCCAGAACCTCCGCCGACGTGTATTCGCCGACAACCGATCTGTTTTTCAGATCGATGAGAAGGCCAAAGGATCCGTCTCGCCCGAGCTTCATGATCAGATCGTCGGAGGCCACAGCCTCCAAATCCGTCTCCGGAATCAGCCATAAAAGGCGCAACTCCTCAGAAGCGTTCAGTGCTCTGACCTCGTGATAGGCCCCGTCCCAATTGCGCGATTGCGTCAGGTAGTCTCTGGCGAGTTCCATAGCCCACGACGGTATCTCCCACTCCGGTCCCCAGCCCGACTGCTGGGCGCGCAGAGGCGTAGCCAAAGCAAGCAGGAGTAGCCCTGCGACAGACAGCCTTCCCATTGACCGAATCAACCACCCCATGCGTCTCCCTGCCCCCGCCGGTTCAGGCGCCAAGCGTTCCCCGAGAAAGAACCAGATTACCAAAATTGGCTCAGATCAGCCATGCAGGATGGACACTGGTCGGTTTACCTCCCATATAGGAAGGTAGTGTCGGTGCCGCGGTCCGGAAGAGGTCTGCGGCGCCGTCTTCGTTTGCCCGTCATGGGCGGGGCCCAAAAAGCACCATTCCGGCAGGTAACATGAGCGCTTCCGCGCAGAGCTCCCGCGATTCTTCGAACCCTGAGGCGGCCCGCCCCTCGCGCACGCCATCCTTGGGCATCCTCATCGCGGTGACGGCGCTGGGGCCGATGGCGCTGAACATCTTCATCCCCTCCATGCCGGGCATGGTCGAGGTCTTCGCCACCGACTACGGCACCATCCAGCTGACCCTGACGCTCTACCTCTTCGGCGTCGCCGTCGCCCAGCTCTTCATGGGGCCGCTGTCGGACCGCTTCGGGCGCCGCCCGGTGCTGCTGGCCGGCATCGCCCTGTTCCTCGCCGGCAGCCTCGCCGCGGCCTTTGCCGACTCGATCCTGATGCTGATCGCCGCACGCGTGGTGCAGGCGGTCGGCGGCTGCGCCGGGCTGGTGCTGGGCCGCGCCATCGTGCGCGACACCCACGGCCGCGAGGAGTCGGCCAGCATGATCGGCTACATCACCATGGCCATGGTGGTGGCGCCGATGCTGTCGCCGCTGATCGGCGGCTACATCGACCACTGGTTCGGCTGGCGCGCGACCTTCGTCTTCGTGCTGGCGGTGGGCGCCGTGGTCATCGCCTTCGCCTGGACGCTGCTGCACGAGACCCATCACGACCGCAGCGGCGCACACGGCCCGCTCGCCATGCTGCGCGGCTTCCCGATCCTGCTGCGCGACACCGCCTTCTGCGGCTACGCCGTGAACGTCAGCTTCACCACGGCGGTGTTCTTCGCCTTCCTGGCCGGCGCGCCCTACATCATGGTCGAGATCCTGGAGCGGCCGACCAACGAGTACGGCCTCTACTTCATGTTCATGGCCTCGGCCTACATGGCGGGCAACTTCCTCTCCGGCAGGCTCTCCACCCGCGTCGGCGCCGACCGCATGATCCTGACCGGCAGCCTGCTGGCGCTGGCCGGCGTCACGATCCTGAGCGGCCTGGCGCTCAGCTTCGAGATGATCCCCCTCATGCTCTTCGCCCCGGTCATGTTCGGCGGCCTCGGCAATGGCCTGAGCCTGCCCAGCGCCACCGCCAGCGCGATCTCGATCCGCCCGGACCTCGCGGGCACCGCCTCCGGCCTGGTCGGCTTCCTGCAGATGACCGTCGGCGCGCTGGCCACCCTGCTGGTCGGCAAGCTGCAGGACGACACCGTCTTCCCGATGATCTGGGTGATGTGCGGCGCGGCGGTGATCGCCTTCCTCGGCTACGTCCTCGCGCGCGCCGCGCAGACGCAGCGCGCCGCCGCGGCGAGCGCGGCCGGCGACGACTGAGGGGCGGTGCCGGAGGGAGACCGTGGCTCCAGGCCTCAGACCGGACGAAGCATCCCGGTCACCGATGGTCGCCTATGTGTCAACAGGAGACGAAAGGCATCGACCCGTCTGCTCATCCAAGCCTGATTGAGAAGGGGGAACCGGCTCTTGCGCTCTGCAGCGTATAAACGGCCGCTGCGCCTACAGGGTCCAGGCTAAGGAACTCTCAAGCCACGGCCAGGCTCAGGCAGATATCTAGGTATATTCCGGGCCTGCTCGCCGGCAGCGTCCGCCGGTAGAGTAACGGCGGTTCCAGGCTGCGCGCCTGCCAGCGCCGAAATCGCGGCAGGCGGCGGTACCTGAAGCCCCTGCTCAACACCGGCCCGGGAGTACCTGACCATGTCCAGAAGCCTGCTGTTTGCCTCTTCAATTGCCCTCGCCCTGGCGACGATCGCGCCCGGCTGCTCCTCGACCCCCAAGCAGGAAAGCACCGGGGAGTACATCGACAGCAGCGCGATTACAGCCAAGGTGAAGGCCGACCTGCTCGCCGAACCCGGCCTCAGCTCAATGCCGATCGGCGTCGAGACCTACAAGGACGTCGTCCAGCTCAGCGGATTCGTCGACAGCTACGACGTCAAACGTCGCGCCGAATCGATCGCCCTGGCGGTCGACGGCGTGAAATCGGTGCGAAACGACCTCGTCGTCAGGTAGACTTCCGGACGCCGGTCAAGGGCACTCGGTCTTGGCGTGAAAAATCGGGCTGGCATTGCTTTTTGCCGCCGTCCGAAACGCTCCGGTGGAACAGAAACAGGATCGCATGACCCGACACAAACGCCGGTCCGCCGTGACTGCAAAACCGGCAAAGCTGAAAAGGCCAGCCGGCGAACGCCCCAAGCGGCCCGCGCGCGGAAAACAGACCGCAGGGGCGGAGGCCGGCGAGCGGGTTCCCTTGCGAGAGCGTCCCATCGTGCCGGCGCCGGACAGGGCGCCCGGCGACAAGCCGGCCCGGGACCCCGAAGGCGACAAGGCCTCGGCCTTTTCGGACAGCATCATCGACGCCGTTCGCCAGCCTCTGGTTGTCCTGGATGAAGCGACCTGCGTCGTCCTGGCCAACCGCGCCTACTACCTCGCCTTCGATACAGAACCCGCCGCGGTCGTCGGCCGCCCCTTCGCCAGCCAGTTCGACGGTCCCGTGATGGGGCGCTGTCTCGAGACGCTGTGCAGCGAAACCGGGGCGATCGAGGATCTCGAGATCGAGATAGACCTTCCCCACTCCGGCCTCCGTTCCCTGCTGCTGTCTGCGCGGCGGCTGCACGACGCTTCTACGCCCGCGCCCCGGATACTGCTGGCCATCGAGGACGTCACCGAGCGCAACCGGGTCAACCACAATCTGGCGCTGGCCAAGTCTCAGGCCGAGCGGGCCAACCGCGGCAAGTCGTCCTTCCTGGCCGCCGCAAGCCATGATCTGCGCCAGCCCCTGCAGACTCTGAGCCTGTTGCAAGGCATTCTCCTGAAGCGCGTCAAGGATCCGACGAGCCTGCGGCTCATCGGCCGGATCGATGAAACGCTGGGCACGATGTCGGACATGTTGAACACCCTGCTCGACATCAACCAGCTCGAAGCCGGCATCGTGCGCCCGGAGCTGTCCGATTTCCCCATCGCCGATGTGTTCAGCCGACTGCATAACGACTTCGCCGGCATAGCGAACTCCAAGAAGCTCGGCTGGCGCACCGTGCCGAGCAGTCTTGCCGTCCGGAGCGACCCCCGGCTGCTCGAGCAAATTCTGCGCAACCTGCTTTCCAACGCGCTGAAGTACACGATCCGGGGCAAAGTTCTGTTCGGCTGCCGCAGACGGGGAGACATGCTGCGGATCGAGGTCTGGGATACGGGGATCGGCATTCCCGAGCACCAGCTGCAGGCGGTGTTCGAGGAGTTTTACCAGCTGGATAACCCCGCGCGCGACCGGCGCCTCGGCATCGGGCTGGGTCTCTCGATTTTGCAGCGCATCGCGAGCCTGCTCGACCATCCGGTCGACGTCCAGTCACGCTCGGGCGTCGGATCGATGTTTGCCGTCAGCGTGCCGATCGGGAAGCTGTCGGCGGATCAGCGCCTGGCGCTCGACCGCGCCGGCCCCGCGAAAATCGCGCCGCGCACCGGGGAGATCCTGATTGTGGAGGACGATCCCACGGTCCGGGAAATGCTGGTCCTGCTGTTCGAGCAGGAAGGTCACCGCACGGTCGCCGCCGCTGACGGCCACGAAGCCTTCGCCCTGGCAGCGCGCGGGACGCTGAGGCCGGATGTCGTCGTGGCCGACTACAATCTGCCCCTTGGCTTGACCGGCATTCAGGTCGCCGCCGCGCTGCGCGCGACACTGCACGACGAGGTTCCGGTCGTCATCCTGACCGGCGACATCTCGTCCGATACGCTGCGCGAGATTGCTCAGCAGAACTGCCTCTATCTTCACAAGCCGGTGAAGGCGGCCGACCTGACGCGGCTCACCGAATCCCTCATGACGCGTTCCCGGGCGACGGGCAACGCCGGACAGGCGGCCGCTGCCAAGAACGCACCCGGACGCACCGTCTTTGTGATCGATGACGATGCCTCGATACGGCGGAGCGTGGAGGAGATGCTGCAGCAACACGGCTATGACGTTCAGACCTATGGCAGCAGCGAAGCATTTCTGGCAACCGGCCAGCGCGATTGTGCCGGCTGCCTGGTGGTCGATGCCCGCCTGCCGGGGATGGGCGGACTTGCCCTGATCGTTCGGCTGAAGGGAGCGGGGATGCACCTCCCCGCCATCATGTTGACCGGCCACGGTGACGTACCGATGGCGGTCGCGGCGATGAAGGCGGGCGCCGTCGACTTCCTGGAAAAGCCGGTGCGGCCCGCCGACCTGCTGGCCAGCATAGATCACGCATTGGCACGCGGGGCCTCCCCCAATCGCTCGCCATCGGAGCAAGCGGCCGGCGCGCGCCTCGCCGGACTGACGATGCGTCAGCGACAGGTGATGGATGAGGTCATCGCCGGTCATGCCAACAAGGAAATCGCCGCGCGGCTCGGCATCAGCCAGCGCACGGTGGAAAACCATCGCGCCGCGGTGATGACGAGAACCAAAGCAAGTTCCTTGCCTGACCTGATCCGACTGGTCATGCACGCCGGGTGACGGCGGAGGGCCCGAAGGCCGTGGCCACTCCGGCAACGCCGACAGAGCGAGGCTTTCCCGGCGAAGCACCGGCTTCGAACCAAGGGCGCAGCACGGCGCATCCCGGTAGGTATTTCCCGAGTCTGTCGCGACGACGGCGGAGAAAATAGATTTGCTCTGCTCGGCAACACCAACATCCATGAAGAGGAGTATCGTCGTGGACAGTGATCGGATCGTGGGATCGGCGAAGGTGCTCAAGGGCTCGCTCAAGAAGACCATCGGCAAAGCCACCGGCGATGCCAAGCTGCAGTCGGAAGGCGAGGTCGAGAAGGTCGAAGGCAAGATCCAGAACGCCATTGGCGGCGTCAGGGACGCGCTGAAGTAGGAGAAAAGTCGACGCGGGCCGCCTCGCTGCGGTTCATCGCGGCAAGGACCGAAACGAACAGAGGCTGCAAAGCAATGAATCGCAACGTTCTCTACCTCGCCATCGGTGCGCTCGCCGTCGCGGCGGCGGTCACCGGATACTTGCTCTACCAGGAGCAGCAGAAGACCAGCGGCATAGAGCTCAACCTCGGCAATAGCAGCATATCCATAGAGACGAAGTAGGTCCTGACGGCGGAAGCGGGCCCGAAAGACGGGCCCGCTTCCGCCGCGTCACAGTCAGCTACCGAGAGGCAGCCTGGCCCCTAGTCGCGCCAGAACGGCTTGCCCAGATCGATATCGTTCTCATCGGTAAGCGCACCGGTACCAGCGCCTACGGCGCCGCCGATGGCTGCGCCCGCGAGCGGCGCACCGACCAGCGCGCCGCCGACAAGGCCGACGCCGGCGCCAATGCCGCCGCCGCTGAGGGCGCGGTCCGAGGTGCTGCTGCCGCAGGCGCTCAGGGTGAGCAGCGAGAGGGCCAGCACGGCAATCAAGGAAATCGATGTCATCGTCTGTACTCCAAGTGGCGGGTGAAGGGACCCTCGCCGCCATGATCGGCGGCAGCCCCTCTTCACCATTCCGGCCACTCTGAAGCGAGGCTCGAGCCCGGGATAGAGTCGGCTTGTACTCAGGCAGGGCTTGCGCCGACCGGCTGCAGTTCACAGGCTACTGAAGAAACCGTCGTGCCGATGACCAGCCAAAACTGCCATGACCAGCAGTCTCGTTGGGTCCGCCGGCCCGACCGGCCCGCAGGGGCCAACCGGAGCCGTTGGAACACAGGGCGCAGCCTTGGTAGGTCCCGCGGGTGCGGTGGGCAGTGAGGGCGCGGTCGGCGCGCTGGGTGTGGCCGGCAATCCCGGCCAACAGGGCCACAGCGGACAGATCGGGGCGGACAGATCGGGGCAGCCAGGAGTGGGCCGTCGAAACCTGGTCGTTGAACTGGCGCGTCCGGATCGCCTTGGGCGTCGCGCTCATCGCGATGTTCTGGCCGCCGGGCGGTTAGGAGACCCGGCCCCTCCGCGTCGCTTTCGCCGGGTTCCTCGCCCGAGTCCACACCCTAGCCGCCGGCGCAAACAAAGACCGGGGCGCGCCGGTAAACCGGCACGCCCCGGAGGGATCGCTTTGCAGTTGGCTCAGTTGAGCGGCGGGAAGGGATTACGCGAGGTGCCGCACCCGAATGCATCCTGCTTCGGGGCCATTTCAGGCTGTGCCGCCAGCGGAGCATTGCGGTCGGTCTGGTAGGCCACCATGACCACCCGGTTCTGCGCTTCGCGGATACCGTCGCCGGTCGGCAGGATCAGGTCGGTCTGCCCCATGGGAATGATCCGGGTTTCCACGCTTTCCGGCAGGCCGCGGGCACGCAGCGCAGCGACCACCGATCGGGCCCGGCAGTCGGAAAGCCCGTAGTTGTAGGCATCCGTCCCACTCGAGTCGGTACGGCCCATCACGTCGATCCGGGCCGGCTTGATCGTCTTCACCTGGCTCAGGATCTGGTTGAGCTCGGCGGCTTGCTCGGCCGCCGTCTGGCCGCCGACACTATCCTGCCCTGTCTGCAGCAGACCATAGCGGTCGAAGGCGAAATTGACGACGCCGACCCTGCAAAGCGTGCCGTTCTCGCTGTAGCCGCTCGGGTCCTGCAAACAGAGTGAGGCCGTCGACGCCGGCGGTGGCACTACGACAGGAGCCGGTACCGTGGCCGCCGCGGTCTGCATGGTAGGCCCGCAAATGGCCGCTTGATTGTACTGCTGCTCCGACATCTGCTCGATCCAGCAGTCGTACTTCAGCTGCTGCACCGCCGCCGCATGGGGGTTGATTTCCCTGTTGGCCGCGATCCAAGGCGCCAGATTGGCGCGCATGTTGTCCGCCGACTGCTTGTCGGCGCCATGCAGTCCCTGGGAGCGATCGCCGGTCGCCACGGTCCAGAAGCTGGGCTCCTCCATAACCGTGTTCTTGCCGTCCGCTGTCGAGATCGCCTTCAGATAGTAGAGATTGGCGGTGCGGTAGTTGGCTTGGTCGTACTCGTCGTCGGCATTCTTGGTGTAGCCGTCGACCAGCGACTGCTGAAAGGGATCGGCCACCGGCGCAAGCGCCCTGGCCTCCTCCTGGCTGCCGCCGACGACCAGACTGGGACCGAGATCGGAACAGGCGCCGACGAGCGCGACAGCGGTGAGACACGGAAGGACTTTGTAGATGTTCATTGAATTGCCCCTTCTATCTTAGGCATGATTATTCGTGTTATGTCTTACTACTTGAGAAGAGGGTATGAGTTCTTGGTTTCCCCGAACAGCCCCGGAAAACACCCATAAGAACTCTCTTGCCGTTCCGCCGCTGCGGTCGCCAGGCATCCGGTCCAGCCTCGCCGCGATGCTTACCGACCGCTGCGGGGGGCGCCTGGTGCCGGCATCAAATCCCGCAATCAAGGCCGCCAGCAAGAGGCCTCCCTTTTGCTCGTTGAAGAGCTGGGTTACCGCCAGCAGCGAAACGTCGGGATTCTGTACCGCTTCCGGCTTGCGCCGCTGCTGTTCCTCAGCGCGAGATCAGTCGGCTGATGCAGAATCCGACTGCAAAGGCAATCAGCAAACTGAGAACAGGCCGCGCTTCTATCTCCCGACCCTCGGCTCTTGCCGACTGTTCTCTCTGGGCGACCACCCTGTCATACGGCGCGCGCGCTTTGCTGCCGATTGCCTCGATCGACTCGCGCACCGCGACGCCGGATCCCTCAGCGGCAACCGATTTCATCTCTTCTATGACCGCGGCCAGGTCGCGCGTCAGAACGAAAATATCGACTTACCCGGTCGATATCCGGTGCCGCCGCGGTCTTTGCCTTCGTATTCTGCGTCATAGTCCAAGCCTCCGATCAACCGTGCCAACGGGTGAGAATATCTGCTTGGTCAGAAGCTCGATGGAAACCCGCCAGCCGGCACTCGAAGGTCTCGGTCTCAAAACACGAGCGCCGCAATGCGCTAGATTCGCCCAACCGCCACCAAGACGACGAGCACGACGAGCAGCAAGCCGAGTCCGCTGCTTGGCAGGTATCCCCAATTGGCGCTGTGCGACCAGGTGGGCAGGACGCCCAAGAGCATGAGCAGCAAAATGATGATCAGGATGGTCCCGAGGGACATGGCAGTTCTCCGTAGCCGACGGGTCTTCCTATTGGTCAGGGTGGGATCAGTTCCCGCCAGCTGCCAGGACCGCCGCGATTCGCCACAGGCTAAGAGGCGGCGATACATTGAAATAGCCTCGGAATCTACTCAGCGCGGATACTTGTGATAGCCCCTTGGCGGTGCACTACGTCTCCGGGAGCCTTGTCCACACTGCCAGCGGGCCACACGCAACTGCATTTCCGCTCAGGGTCACAGGCGACCTTTTCGCATTCCGTCGCTGCCGGCATCAGACCGGACGAGGCTCCCGGGCACCGATGGTCGCCGACTTGCCGGCAGCGGTGCTCCCGCCGCTAGTCCGGCAGACCCGCCTTTCTCAGGCCCTCCTCCAGCTTGGCGAAATCTTCCGGACGCTGGATCGGCAGCCAACCCTTCAGATTGGAGATGCGCAGCTCGGGATCGAGCCGGCGCAGGTGGTCGAGTGCCCGCCGCGCCTCGTCGGCTTCACCGGCCAGCGCATGGCTGGCCGCGATGATGGCGACCGCGACCAGGAAGCTCGGCAGATCGCGGAAGGCCTTCTCCGCCCAGGCCGAGGCGGCTTGAAAGCGCCCCGCGAACATATGCGCCGCCGCCATTCCCGCCTGCATGCGAAACATCTCCGGGTCCAAGGGGCTCAAGAGCATGGCGCGCTCGAAGTGCTCGATGGCGTCGTCCGGTTCGCCGCGCCAGACCCGCAGAAAGCCGCCGAGGAACCAGGCCGCCGCGAGGTTCGGATTGAGCACCCGCGCGCGGTCAATCAGCGCGATGCCGCCATCGAGCTCACCGGCGAGATGGGCCAGCGCGTGGCCGCTTCTGGTGAGGGCGACCGCATCGTTGCGGCCCAGTTCGACGGCACGGCGCGCGAGGCGAATGCCCTGCGCGGTTTCCCCCGTGCGGTCGGCAATCCAGCCGTTGACCCGGCACCAGAAGTGGCTCCAGGCCGCCATCGCATAGGCCGCGGCGAATTCCGGATCGAGCCGGATCGCCTCGCCGAATTGCCCCAAGGCCTCATAGACCTCCTTCCTGCCCCCCCGATGCAGGTTCGCCATCCCACGCAGATAGAAATCGTA
>DAIQBR010000040.1:0-3456 GCA_036781105.1 Kiloniellaceae bacterium | reverse complement strand
GCTGAGCGCGCGCGATCTCGCCCAGCTCGATCTGCGGCGCGATCGCGCCCACCACGCTCGCGACCATCTGGTCCTGCAGTTCGAAGATACTGTCGAGGGTCCCCTCGAAACGCTCGGCCCAAACGTGGGCGCCCGTGGTCGCGTCGACGAGCTGACCGGTGAGCCGCACGCGCCTGTCCACCTTGCGCATGCTGCCGTCGAGCAGGTAACGCACGCCGAGCTCGCGGCTGACCTGCTTCACGTCGACCGTGCGGCCCTTGTAGGCAAAGGACGAGTTGCGCGAGATCACGACCAGCCAGCGATTGCGTGACAGGGCCGAGATCACATCCTCGACCACGCCGTCGATGAAGTAGTCCTGTGCGGGGTCGCCGCTGAGATTGAGAAAAGGCATTACGGCGAGGGACGGCTTGTCGGGAAGCTCGGAGGTTCGTGCCGCGGCGGACTCCTGAAGAGGCAACGCCGAGGCCTGGGGGGCCGCTGCCGGACGAGCCTCGCGGACATCCCCGACAAAACGGAAGCCCTTGCGGGCGACCGTGCGGATGAGCCGCTGTTCCTGACCACTGTCGCCGAGGGCCTTGCGGGCCGCGTTGATGTGACTGGTCAGCGTCGATTCCGAGACGATCCGCCCCGCCCAGACCGCGTCCAGCAGGTCATCCTTGCTGACGACGTGCGCGCGGTTCTGCACGAGGTAGAGCAGCAGGTCGAAGACCTGCGGCCCCACCGCGACCTCCGCAGCGCCGCGCGTGAGTTCCCGCCGTTCCGGGTCGAGGAGGTAGTCCTCGAAACTGTATGACATGCCTCCCTCCCGGAAGGTCCGCGCAGGCCCGGAGCAGGCCGCCCGCAGCGGGGGCGGAATCCGCGAAGCCGTGCAACCGCCTGACAAGCGGGGAAGAAACGGAAATCGTACGACTGCCGTGAGCGGCAACACCCAGCCGTCGCGCCCGGCAGCGGACCTTTGGACCCGACCTGCTGTCCCCCGGTCCCCTTGGACGAATAATCAGGCGAAATTCAATCGCAATTCAAGGCCCCTGCAAGGTCTTTCGGCCGCGGCTGCGTCATCCTCCAGCCCATCGGTCACCCCCTGGTCGGAGGAACACAGATGAAAATCGTCGTCATCGGAGGCAGCGGCCTGATCGGGTCGAAGGTCGTCAGGATCCTTCGCGAAAAGGGCCACGAGGCGGTCGCCGCGTCGCCCCAAAGCGGGGTCAATACCCTGACCGGCGAGGGCCTGGCCGAGGTGCTGATGGACACCCAGGTCGTCGTCGACGTGGCCAACTCGCCGTCCTTCGAGGACGCGGCGGTCATGGCGTTCTTCAAGACCGCCGGGCGCAACCTGCTGGCGGCGGAGGCCGCCGCCGGCGTGGGTCATCATCTCGCCCTCTCGGTCGTCGGCACGGAACGCCTGCTGGAGAGCGGCTACTTCCGCGCCAAGATGGCCCAGGAGGAGCTGATCAAGGCCTCCAGGATCCCCTATACGATCCTGCGCTCGACCCAGTTCTTCGAGTTCGTCGGCGGCATCGTCAAGTCCGGGGCGGAGGGCGAGGTGATCCGCCTGTCGCCGGCCCTGGTCCAGCCGATCGCCTCCGACGACGTCGCCGCCGCCCTGGCCGAACTCACCCTCGGCGCACCGCTGAACGCGACCGTCGAGCTGGCCGGGCCCGAGGCCTGTCCGCTGGATACCTTCGCGCGCCAGTTCCTCGCCGCCAAGGGCGATCAAAGAGAAGTCATCGCCGACGTCCACGCCCGCTATTTCGGGGCGGCGCTGGACGACCGCTCGCTGAGGCCGGGCGACCATCCGCGCCTGGGGTCGATCCGCTTCGCCGAGTGGCTGGGCCGCGCGGCTTCATGACAACAGGACGCAGGGAAGGCAGAAGATCATGAGAACGATCGAACGCAACCGCGCCGTTCTGGCCGCCGTGCTTGTCATGGTCGCCTTCAACGGCCTGTTTCTCTCCGCCAACGGCATCTTCATGCTCGTTGCGCCGCTCACCTGGTACGAGCTGGTGCCCGGCGTGACCGATACCGGGTTCTTCAACCAGCACTTCATCCGCGACATCGGCATCATTCAACTGTTCATCGGCGTTGCCTTCATCGCCGGCCTGTGGCGCGCGGAGCGCCGCATCGGCCTGTGGGCCGCCGCGACGCTGTGGCTGAGCGCCCACGCCCTGTTCCACTTCTGGGAAGTCGCCGTCGGCATCTGCGCGGCCTCGGCCATCCCGCGCGACTTCGCGGCCGTCACCCTGCCCGCCTTGTTCGGCATCGCGCTGACAGTCTGGGCGATCCGCCGGGCGCGGGCGGGAAACACCGCTACCGCCTGACCCCCTTCACAAGAAACCAAAGGAGAGGACCATGACACCGCAGTTGAACACCCTCGCCCGCCAGAACGAAACACATCACGCCGGCAGCCGGCAGCCGGAGGAACTGGTGCCCTCGCGCTATGCGCTGCGGGTCGGCGAGATCGACGTGCTGGTGGTCAGCGACGGGGTGCTGCCGCTGCCGACCGCGACGCTGGCCACCAATGCCGACCCGGCCCTGCGGGCGGCCTGGCTGGAGGCCATGTTCCTGCCGCCCGACGCCTTCGACTGGCCGCTGAACGTGCTGGTGCTGCGCAGCGGCGACCGGACCATCCTGGTCGACGCCGGGCTGGGCGGAGAATTCCCGGGCTTCCCGCGGGCCGGGCAGTTCCCCCAGCGGCTGGCGGCCGCCGGCATCGATCTCGCGTCCGTCACCGACGTGGTGCTGACCCACATGCACATGGACCACATCGGCGGGCTGCTGGTCGCCGGGATGAAGGACCGGCTGCGCCCGGACCTGCGCATCCACGTGGCGGCTGCCGAGGTCGACTTCTGGGCGGCACCGGATTTCACCCTCACGTCCATGCCGTCGCCGGTGCCCCCGGTGCTGTGCAGGGCCGCCAAGCAGTTCCTGGAGACCTATCAAAGCCAGTTGCGGACCTTCGAGGAGACCTGTGAGGTGGCACCGGGTGTGGTCGTCCGCCGCACCGGCGGGCATACCCCCGGGCACAGCGTGGTCCGCGTGACCTCGGGCGGCGAGCGGCTGACCTTCGCCGGCGATGCCATCTTCCCGGTCGGCTTCGACCATCCCGACTGGCACAACGGCTTCGAACACGACCCCGAAGAGTCGGTGCGCGTCCGCGTCGACCTTCTGCGCGAGGCGGCGGCGAGCGGCGAGCTGCTGGTGGCCACGCACCTGCCGTTCCCCTCCGTCGGCCACGTGGCAGTCGACGGCGACGCCTTTCGCTGGGTCGCGGCCTTCTGGGACTACTGACCGCTAACTGAGTCAGGACCGCAGGCGGGCTGCGGCAGCGCCGTTTTCATCCGACACCCTCGACATCAAGCCATAGGAGAAGACCATGACGAAGCGACTGAACTTTCTCGCCCGCCGGAACGGCGGCGTCGAGGCCCTGGTGGGCCTGGAGAAGTGGCTGGCGGAGAA
>DAIQBR010000039.1:1174-14855 GCA_036781105.1 Kiloniellaceae bacterium | reverse complement strand
CGGGCGAAGAGGCGGCAGCGCCAGGCGCGGCGACGTCGCAAGCGAAGGCTGCCGTGAGCGGCAGCCGGCATACTGCGCCGCTGCGGCCTCGCGCCGCACCCTCTTGCCACCCGCCCGCCGCTTCGGCACCCTCGGAGTCTGCCGCAGCCTGCGGCATCCCTGCGGCCATGTGCAGACTCCCTGTCGGAGTCCGTGCCAGGGGCCCTGAGAGCCGAGATGACCTCACGTACCGCCGTTCCCCGCTACCGTTCCTATGACGGGCCCGCCCTGTTCCGCCAGGGCTTCCGCCCCTTCTTCCTGGCCGCCGGTCTCTGGGCGGCGGCGGCGGTGCCGCTGTGGCTGCTGGTGCTGCAGGGCGCGATCGAGGTGCCGAGCGCCTTTTCTCCCTCCCTGTGGCATGCCCACGAGATGATCTTCGGCTTCGCCGCGGCGGTGGTCGCCGGCTTCCTGCTGACGGCGATCCCCAACTGGACGGGGCGGCTGCCGCTGCAGGGCCTGCCGCTGGCCATCCTCTTCGGTGCCTGGGTCGCCGGCCGTATCGCGGTGGCCGCCTCGGCCGTCATCGGCGCCGGCCCGGCCGCTGCCCTCGACCTCGCCTTTCTCGTCCTGCTGCTGGCGGTCGCCCTGCGCGAGATCCTCGCCGGGCGCAACTGGCGCAACCTCCCCCTCATGCTGGCGCTGGTGCTGCTCATCGCGGCGAACGGCCTCACCCACCTGGAGACGCTGGGCGGCTATGACAGTGGCCTGCTCGGCACGCGGCTCGGCATCGCCACGCTGGTGCTGCTCATCGGCCTCATCGGCGGGCGCATCATTCCCAGCTTCTCCCGCAACTGGCTGGTCAAGCGCGGCAGCACGGCGCTGCCGGCGCCTTTCGGCACCTTCGACAAGCTCTGCCTCGCCGCGACGCTGGCGGCGCTGGCCGGCTGGGTCGCCGCCGATACGCAGCCGCTGACCGGCGCGGCGCTGCTCGTGGCCGGCGGCCTCAATCTTGTGCGGCTGGCGCGCTGGCAGGGCCGCCAGTCCTTCTCGGAGCCCCTGGTGTGGAGCCTGCACCTGGGTTTCCTCTGGCTGCCGCTCGGCCTTCTCGCCCTCGGCCTTGGCGTTGTGGCGCCGCAGGTTCTGCCGCCCACGGCGGGGCTCCACGCGCTGACCGCCGGCGCCATCGGCGGCATGACCCTGGCGGTGATGACGCGCGCGACGCTGGGTCACAGCGGGCGCGATCTGAAGGCCGACGGCTGGACCACGGTGATCTACCTCGCCATTGCCGCCGCCGCGGCGCTGCGGGTCGTCGCCTCCCTGCTGCCGGATCTCTACCTGCCGCTGCTCACCGCCTCGGGCGGTGCCTGGACCCTCGCCTTCGGTCTCTTCGTGATCGTCTACGGCCGCCTGCACCTCAGCCGCTGAAGCGGTCCTGTCACGCAGCCTTGCCAGGCCCCCGCCGCTTGGGCACTCTCGGGGCTCCCCCACTCAAGGACCTCCGCCCATGCGTGCCCTCGTCGTCCATGCTCCCAAGGATCTCCGTGCCGATACCTGGCAGGATGAGGCGCCGGGACCCGGCCAGGTGCTGCTGCGCACCGCCGCCGGCGGCATCTGCGGCTCCGATCTGCACTACTATCACCACGGCGGTTTCGGCACCGTGCGCATCAAGCAGCCCATGGTGCTGGGTCACGAGGTCTCCGGCCGCGTCGCTGAGCTGGGCCCGGATGTGGAAGGCCTCGCTGTCGGCGATCTCGTCGCGGTCAACCCCTCGCGGCCCTGCGGCAAGTGCCGCTATTGCCTGGAGGGCACGGCCAACCACTGCCTCGACATGCGCTTCTACGGCTCGGCCATGCCCTTTCCGCACATCCAGGGCGCCTTCCGCGAGGCGCTGCTGGCCGACGCGAGTCAATGCGTGAAGGCGGAGGGTGTAACGCCTGGCGAGGCCGCCATGGCCGAACCTCTCTCGGTGGCGCTGCACGCGCTCAGGCGCGCCGGCCCGCTGCTCGGCAAGCGCGTGCTGGTCATCGGCTGCGGGCCGATCGGCATGCTCACCATCCTCGCCGCGCGCCGCGCCGGGGCGGCGGAGATCGTCGCCACCGACATCGAGGACCGCCCGCTGGAGCACGCCCGCGCCGCCGGCGCGGAGCGCACCTTCAACATGAAAACCGCTCCCGACGCTCTGGCGCCCTATGGCGCCGACAAGGGGTATTTCGACGTGCTCTGCGAGGCCTCCGGGGCCGAGGCGGCGTTGGTCGCCGGTATCGCGGCGCTGCGCCCGCGCGCTGTCGTCGTGCAGCTCGGTCTCGGCGGCGACATGACCCTGCCGATGATGCAGGTCACCGCCAAGGAGCTCGACCTGCGCGGCTGCTTCCGCTTCCACGAGGAATTTCCGCTCGCCGTCGAGATGATCTCCAAGGGCCTCGTCGACGTGAAGCCGCTGATCACCCACACCCTGAAGTTCGACGACGCGGTGGAAGCCTTCGAGCTGGCCGGCGACCGCAGCCGGGTAATGAAGGCCCAGATCGCTTTTAACTGACTTCGCCCCTGACTGAGCACCCAAGCGGTTCGACGATGCGCGTGTGCACAGCACTCGCGGTACGGGCCGTTGCGGTTTTCTCTCGGCACCCCTTTAGTCACCAAACTTTCATCGCCGCGACTCGCTGCCCGGTGCTTTAGTGTCACCGGCCGCACCAGCCCGGATCGATTGCATGACCACCATCAAGACCGTTGCAGAACTGGAAACTCTCTACGGCACCCCCGGCGAAGCCGCGCTGGTAAAGGAGAGCGACCGCCTGACGCCATCCTACCGCCGCTTCATCGAGGCCTCGCCCTTCGTTGCCCTGGCGACCGCCGGGCCGGAGGGGCTCGACTGCTCGCCGCGCGGCGAACTCGGCGGCTGCGTCCACATCGAGGATGACAGGACCCTCCTGCTGCCGGACCGCCGCGGCAACAACCGCATCGACTCCCTGCGCAATATCCTGCGCGACCCGCGCATGGCGCTGCTGTTTCTCATTCCCGGTTCCGGCTCGACCATCCGGCTCAACGGCCGCGCCGTGATCTCCGCCGAGCCCGCACTGCTGGAGCGCTTCGCCGTGCACGGCAAGCCGCCGCGCAGCATCCTGGTCATCACCGTCGAGCAGGTCTTCTTCCAGTGCGCCCGCGCCATCGTGCGCAGCGAGCTCTGGAACCCGGAACACCACGTCGACCCCAAGAGCCTGCCGACCCCCGGCCAGATCCTCGCCGAGATGAGCGAGAACCGCGTCGGCGGCGAGGCTTACGATCGGGAGTGGCCCGAACGGGCGGGCAAGAGCCTCTGGTAGGGCTCAGACGCCAGTGCCGGCCAGCAGTTCCATTTCGGAGAGGCCGGCGTTGGCGAGCCCGCTGACGTGGTTGGAAAGCCCAGCGGCGAAGGCGGAGGCTATGTCGCCGAAGTCGGGGGCCGCCGGGTCGTCAAGTCGGCTGTCGTCGCCGCCGAAGCCGGACAGGAGGTCGCTTATTGGGTCAAAGACGTCGTTGCCGTCCACCAGAAGGTCGTCGAGACTGATTGTCGCCGCCAGCAGTGGATCGGGCGAAGTCCCGGTCGGTACCGGCACGACGGCTTCGACGGTGACGTTGTCGAAGTGGATGTTGGAGTACTCGCCGGCGTAGTTGCGGTTGTTCAGGTAGGCGCCGAGTGTGAAGCTGTGGGTGCCGGCGTCCAGCATGCCCAGGTCGACCTCGTAGGTGACCGGCCCGATAATGTCGTCGCTGCCGCCGTTGCCGTTGCCGTAGATCCTCTCGAGCACCACCACCGGGCCGCCGTCGAAGCTGTAGAGCGCCTCGGCGTACTCCTTGAGGTCCATGCCGGTGGAGTGCAGGATCTCGTAGTCGAAGGTCAGGGTGACCTCCATCTCCTCCAGCAGGGTGAAGCTGCGCTCCCAGCCCCCCGTGATGTTCTGCACCTTGGCGCCGGAATTGGGGTCGCCGCCCAGCTCGATGATGAGGTCGTCGCCGGTCCAGCTGCCCGCGATGTAGGTTGTGCTCGTGGTGCCGCCGAAGGCGCCGGGGAAGAAGGCGAAGCCGTCGCTGCCGTCGGCGAAGGAGGCATCGACCAGGGCGATGACCTCGCCGGGCACCAGCAGGTCGTCGTTGGTGATGGTGCCGCTGGCGCTGGCGGTGGCGATGGTGGCGCCCACCGAGGCATTGGAGAGGGTGACGGTGAAGCCCTCGTTGGCCTCGTAGTCGGTGTCGCCGGCGACCTGGATGGTGACCGTCTTGCTGGTCTCCCCGGCGGCGAAGGAGACCGTACCGCTGGGATAGACGCCGCCGGTGAAGTCCTCGGTCCCGGCCCCCGCGCCGCTCACCGTGTAGTCCACCGTGTCGGCGCCGGTGGTGTTGCCGCTGCGGGTGACGGTGAAGGTGAAATCGGTGTTGCCGGCGTCGCCCTCGTCGCGCACCGCGTTCAGTGCCGCTACCGAGAAGAAGGTATTGATCGGTACCGGCACGACGGCTTCGACGGTGACGTTGTCGAAGTGGATGTTGGAGTACTCGCCGGCGTAGTTGCGGTTGTTCAGGTAGGCGCCGAGTGTGAAGCTGTGGGTGCCGGCGTCCAGCATGCCCAGGTCGACCTCGTAGGTGACCGGCCCGATAATGTCGTCGCTGCCGCCGTTGCCGTTGCCGTAGATCCTCTCGAGCACCACCACCGGGCCGCCGTCGAAGCTGTAGAGCGCCTCGGCGTACTCCTTGAGGTCCATGCCGGTGGAGTGCAGGATCTCGTAGTCGAAGGTCAGGGTGACCTCCATCTCCTCCAGCAGGGTGAAGCTGCGCTCCCAGCCCCCCGTGATGTTCTGCACCTTGGCGCCGGAATTGGGGTCGCCGCCCAGCTCGATGATGAGGTCGTCGCCGGTCCAGCTGCCCGCGATGTAGGTTGTGCTCGTGGTGCCGCCGAAGGCGCCGGGGAAGAAGGCGAAGCCGTCGCTGCCGCTGTCGAAAGCGGCGTTCACCAGGGTGGCGATGACGCCGGGCGCCGGCGCGTCGTCGTTGATAATCGTGCCGGTGGCGTTCGGACGGATGATGGCGCCGGCGCCGGAAGGATTGCTGAGCGCAAGGGCGAAGGTCTCGTCGCCCTCGTAGTCGAAATCGTGATCGACGAGGAACGTCAGGTTGCGGGAGGTCTGGCCGGCCGAGAAGGTGAGCGTGCCTTGGAGCGGAAGGGCGGGGTTGAAGTCGTCGGCCGTGGCCGGATTGTCGCCGGTGCCGGTGACTGCGTAGTCGATGGTGGCGGCCCCCGAGGTGTTCCCCGTGCGGGTGATCGTGTAGGTGAAGGCGGTCTGAAGCTGGTTGCCTTCTGCCTTTACGACGTCCAGGTTGGAGATCGAATAGTAGGTGTCGGCGCCGGGGAAGGCCAATTCCAGGATCGCCTCACCCAGCTCGGCGACGTTCACGCGCGGGAAGGCGAGGCCGGTGTTGGCGACGTTGTCGTTCTCGTCGTCCCCGTCGATGATGATGTCAGCGGAGGACTGCAGCAGGTTGCTGAACTCCTCGTAGGTCAGCCGGCGGCCCATCACCTCCGTGGCGAGCTGTTGGGCCAGCGCGGCAATGCCGGCGATGTGCGGCGCCGCCTGGCTGGTGCCGTGCATGGTGGTGAGTGAACTGCCCGCGCCGGCGCCGGTGATTGCGGCGCCCGGGGCGAAAATGTCGCTCAGCGAGTCATCGCGCTGGCTGAAAGGCGTGATGCGGTCCGCCGCCGTGGTATAGGCGATGGCGCCGGTGCCATAGCTCCAGCCGCCGGTGTTGGCATCGTAGACCGCGCCGACCGACAGTGAGTTGGGATCGGCCGAGGGATAGGCGACGCCCTGCACCGAATTCAATTCGTAGAATCCGTTTCCGGAGGCCGAAACCACCATAACGTCCATCGCCGCCAGGGTGGCCAATTCGTCGGCGATGCCGTATTGCGTGACTGCCGAGCTGTAGTTGCCGCCATCGCTCAGTGACATGTTCACACTGACGATGTTGTAGGCCTCGGCGTTGTTGATGACCCACTGCAGGGCATTCTCGATGTAGCCGAAGTGGCCGCTGCCGGCATTGGTGAACACCTTGAGCGCGATGATGTCGGCGCCCGGCGCCATGCCGGTATAGGTACCGTGGGAGGAGGCGGCGATGCTGGCGACGTTGCTGCCGTGGCCGTCGAAGTCGCCGGCGTTGCCGTCGTTGTCGGCGAAGTCGTACTGGTAAACGATGCGGTCGGAGATGCCGTTTCCGTCGTTGTCGGGTCCGAAGAAGGGATCGTCCAGGTCGATGCCGGTGTCGAGGATGACGATGGCCTGGCCGCTGCCGTCGAAGCCCTGGAAGCGGGCGTCGGCGCGGTAGTCGTCGATGCCGACCACCGGGCCGGACTGGTTGCTCTGCGGCAGGATGGCGGCACCGCCGTCCAGTTCCACCACCTCGCCGGTCTTGTAGACGGGTATTGGCGAGTTCGTCGTGGTGTAGGGCGCGGAGGAGCCGCCGCCTTCCAGGCCGCGCTCCTCGGCGGCGCGCTCGGACGGCGTGCGGACATCGATGACGCTCGGCCGCACATCGCCGAAGACCTTGAAAGCCGGCCATTGGAAGTGGTCGTAGGCGAAAACCTGGGTGAAGGACTCCCGCTCCTCGCCGAGGAGGGTCAGGTCCGTGGAGTTGGCATTCGGCGCCAGAACGCCGTGCGGGGAGAGGGGCTGAAAATCCTTGGCCACGGTGTCAACTCAGCGGCGCGGCGCGGCGCCCCGTGCGCCCGCCCGAAACGGCGCCGATTGCATTCCCGAAAAGGATCTGCTGGCACACTCCCCGGTTCCCCCGTTCGGCGTCACCTCCACACCCACCGGGAGGCGAGATACAGCTTAGCGACAGACAATCGCAAATTGAAGTAGCGATATGACGGCGGCTGCGTGAAATTTCGAATCCGGCTGAATTCTGAGGGGTCGCGACGGCCGGACCCCGCTCCGGCTCTGGCTTGATACTCGCGCTTTGATGTTATGATTAGGTTAACCCTCC
The DNA here is from genome assembly GCA_036781105.1 of Kiloniellaceae bacterium. GTDB lineage: Bacteria > Pseudomonadota > Alphaproteobacteria > Kiloniellales > Kiloniellaceae > Pelagibius. Next base: position 7,868 of record DAIQBR010000039.1, on the reverse strand, counting down.
GGTTGTCGGGAGGGTGGAGGCGCCTCAGCCCCGCGAGGCCAGCACGCGGTCGATGAAGTCGTTGGCGGCGCCCAGCTGGCCCGCCGGGTCGGCCAGCGCCGCCCAGCCGACCGGCGCCCCGGTCTTCTCTTTCAGCACCGCGATGAGGTCGCGGTCCCCGGCGAGCACCTCCTGGCAGGCCGCCTTCACCAGCTTCTGCGCCTCGGGCCGCGCCATGTGGGCGGAGAGCGCGAAGCTCGCCGCCTCGGCCAGCGCCAGGCCCCTGGTGGCGTCGATGTTGGCGCGCATTTTCGCGCGGTCCACTTCCAGCACGTCGAGCAACGCGAGGGTCTGGCGCAGCGCCGCGCCGGTGGCGACCAGCAGCTGCGGCAGCACCAGCCATTCCAGCTGCCAGGCGACACCGTCGCGCTCGTGATCGTGAAAGGCCGCACCCTGAAGCTGTCCGGCCAGCGCGCAGGCGTGGCGGGTGAGAGAGGCCACGGCCTCGCTGCGCACCGGGTTGGCCTTCTGCGGCAGCGTCGACGATCCTCCGCCGCCGCCACCTTCGCGCAACTCGCCGACCTCGTTCTGGCACAGCAGCAGCACATCGCCCGCCAGCTTGCCGAGGCTGCCGGCGACGAGGCCCAGCCAGTTGCCCAGTTCGACCAGCCCGTCGCGCTGGCTGTGCCAGGGCATCGCCGGGGCGGGCAGGTGCAGTTCCTCGGCCAGCGCCGCTTCGACGGCGAGGCCCTTATCGCCCAGCGCCGAGAGGTTTCCCGCCGCGCCGCCGCAGGACAGCACCTCGACGCGCGGCCGCAGCTCCGCGAGTCTGATGCGGTGGCGGATCAGCGGCGCCAGCCAGCCCGCCACTTTCAGGCCGAACGAGGTCGGCGTCGCCTGCTGGCCGCGGGTGCGCGCGATCATCACCGTGGCGCGCTCGGCCTCGGCCAGTTTCGCCAGCCGCGCGTCCAGCGCCGCGAGGCGCGCGTCGAGAATGTCGAGCGCCTGCTTGAGGCGCAGCACCAGCCCCGTGTCCATCACGTCCTGGGTGGTGCTGCCCCAATGCACGAAGCTTGCCGCCTCGCCGCCAACCGCTTCACGCAGCCTGGCGACCAGCGCCGGCAGCGGGATGCCGTCAGTTGCCGTAGCCTCCGCAAGGTCTTTGGGATCGATCTCCAGCGCCGCCGCCGCGGTGGCGATCTCCGCCGCGGCATCCTGCGGAATCACCCCGGCGCGCGCTTCGGCCTTTGCCAGCGCTGCCTCGAAATCCAGCATGGCGCGAATCTGCGCGCGGTCGTCCAGCAGCGCCGCGATCTCGGGGTCGCTCAGCGGCGGCGCGAAGAGGGCGCTGTCGAAGGGCGTTACGCTCACGGCGCTGTCAGGCCGCGACCGCGACCGGCAGGCCCAGGATCTCGCGCGCTTCCTTGGCCGTCGCCGGGCGCCGTCCGTACTCGCCGCAGAGATTTGCCACCCGCGCCACCAGCTCGGCGTTGCTCTTGGCCAGGCGGTCCTTGTCGAAGCGGATGTTGTCCTCCAGGCCGGTGCGGCAGTGGCCGCCCAGCTCCAGCGCCCAATGGTCCGTCGATATCGAAGCCCAGTGGTTCATCTCCAGCTGGCTGCGGCCGATGCCCGCCGCCGTCCAGGTCGCGCCGGGCAGCACCTCCTTCAGCTGCGCGATCTCGAACTCCAGGATCTCGCGTTTCGGCGGCAGGGCGTTCTTCAGCCCGAAGACGAACTGCACGTGGGCGGGTGCCTTCAGCCTTCCGTCCTTCACCATCTCGGCGGCGGCGTAGAGCATGGCGAGGTCGAAGATCTCGACCTCCGGCTTGATGCCGTACTTCAGCATCGAGGCGGCGAGGCTGTCGATCAGCTCCGGCGGGTTCTCATAGATCATGTTGGGGAAGTTCACCGAACCCGTCGCCAGCGAGGCCATGTCCGGCTTCAGGTGCAGCATGGAGCCGCGCTGGTCGGCGCCGCGCCCGCGCCCGCCGGTGGAGAACTGCACGATCATGTCGGGGCAGTGCTTGCGCACGCCTTCCAGGAAGGCGCCGAACTTCTCGGGGTCGGAGGAGGGGTTCTCCTGCTCGTCGCGCACGTGCACGTGCACCAGGCTGGCGCCGGCCTCGTAGGCCTCCTGCGTCGACTCGACCTGCTCGGCGACGGTGACCGGCACGGCCGGCGTGTCCTTCTTGCGCGGCACCGAGCCGGTGATGGCGACGGTGATGATGCAGGGCGCGCTCATGGCGTGGCCTCCCGGAAAGTTGTGCAGGGCTCAGACATCGAAGAACACCGTCTCCTTGTCGCCCTGCATGTGGATGTCGAAGCGGTACACGGGCTTGCCGCCCTCGTCCGACCGCGCGGCGATCAGCGTCGCGCGGCGCTCCTGCGGCACCGAGCCCAGCACCGCATCCTTCGCGTTGGCCTGCTCTTCGTCGGCGAAGTAGATCCGCGTGTAGAGGTGGCTCAAGAGCCCGCGCATGAAGACGATGACGTTGACATGCGGCGCCTGGGTCTCCTCCGTGGCGCCCGGCTTCACCGTCTCGAAGAAGAAGCGGTTCTCCGGGTCCGTGCCGGTGCCGCAGCGCCCGAAACCCCGGAACGCCACGTTGCCGCGTGCATCGGCGGGATGGGCGTAGCGTCCCTGCGGATCAGCCTGCCAAATCTCGATCATGGCGTCGTTCACCGGGTCGCCATTGCCGTCCAGCACGCGGCCCTCGATGCGGATCGCCTCGCCCTCGACCTCGGGGCTGCGCAGGTCGCTCCCCGCGATGGAGGTCAGCGCGGGGTAGCCGTACTGCTCCGGCGTCAGGCCGTAGGCGAAGTAGGGGCCGACGGTCTGGGAAGGGGTCTGTCCTTTGGTCATCTCTGCCTCCCTGGCTCAGGCCGTTTCCCGCGGGGTTTCCCAGGGGCCGCGCAGCACGATGTCGAAGCGGTAGCCCAGCGCGAACTCCTCTTCCGTGAGCGACAGGTCGAACTCCGAGACCAGTCGGTCGCGCGCTTTCTCCGGCGTGCCGAGGAAGATCGGGTCGAGATCCAGCAGCGGGTCGCCGGGGAAGTACATCTGCGTCACCAGGCGTGTCGCGATGCTGGGCCCGAACAGCGAGAAGTGGATGTGGTTGGGCCGCCAGGCGTTGGGATGGTTGCCCCAGGGGTAGGCGCCGGGCTTGATGGTGTAGAAGCGGTAGGTGCCCTGCGCGTCGGTGACGCAGCGCCCGCCGCCGAAGAAATTCGGGTCCAGCGGCGCGTTGTGCTGGTCCACCTTGTGGACGTAGCGCCCGGCCGCGTTGGCCTGCCAGACCTCGACCAGCATATCGGGCTGCGGCCGGCCGACCTCGTCGACCACCTTGCCGGAGACGACGATGCGCTCGCCCAGCGGCTCGCCGGGGGGCTCGCCGGCCCCCACGCCCTTTTGGCGCCCGTTCTTCGTGAGATCGTTGTCGAATTCGTTCAGCGCGTCGTGACCGAACACCGGCCCGGTCAGCTCGGACAGGCTCTGCTTGATCGGCACCAGCGGCTTGGTCGCGCCGCGCAGTACCGTCGACTTGTAGTCGGGATGAATGACGGGCGGGTGGGAGCCCCAGTCTCGCGGGGAATAGGTCATGGCGTTCCTTCCTCGGCTTTCTTCTTCGTGGTGTCGTCCCTACCCGTTTCCGAATCCATTTCCTCCAGCGTCCTGCCGGCGATCTTGAAGGCGCGGTTGGCCGCCGGCACGCCGGCGTAGACCGCCACGTGGAGCAGCGCCTCCTTGATGTCCTCCGCCGTCGCGCCGGTGTTGGCCGTCGCGCGCACGTGCATGGCGACCTCCCCGTCGTGGCCCAGCGCGGCGAGCAGCGCGATGGTGATCAGGCTGCGCTCGCGCCGCGTCAGGCCGGGGCGCGACCACACCGAACCCCAGGCGCCCTCGGTGATAAAATCGAGAAAGTCGGCGTTGAAGGCGTTGCGGTTCTTGTCCGAGTTCGCGACGTAGGCCTTGCCCAGCACGTCGGTCCGCGTCTTGCGCCCTGCCTTGCGGCTGTCGTCAGTCAAGCCCGTGCTCCCGCGTGAACTTCTCGATCAGGGCCGCCACGATCTGCGGCTGCTCGATGCAGGGCAGGTGCCCGGCGCCCTCGATCACCTGGTAGCCGCAGCCGGGGATCAGTTCCGCCGTCTGGCGCATCAGCTCCGGCGGCGTCGCGCCGTCCTCACGCCCGACGATGCAGAGCGCCGGCACCTTGATCTGCTTCGCCTGCTCGGTGAAGTCGGCATCGCGGATCGCCGCGCAGGTGCCGAGGTAGCCCGCTTGCGGTGTGCGCGTCAGCATGTGGCGCCAGCCGGCCAGGGCGGTCGGATCGCCTTCGCGCAGGCCCTTGGAGAACCAGCGCTCCAGGATGGCGTCGGCGATCGACTCGATGCCGCTCTGCTCGATGGCGGCGATGCGCTGCGCCCAGGTCTCGGCGTTGCCGATGCGGTGCGCGGTGTCGCTGAGGATGAGGGCGCGCACCAGCTCGGGCCGGCTGGCATAGAGCCCCTGCGCGATGAGGCCGCCGACCGACAGGCCGCAGACGATGGCGCCCTCGATGGCGAGGTCGTCCAGCAGCGCTGCCAGGTCGGCCACGTGGTCGGCGATCCTGTAGGGCGCCGGCGTGACGCTCGACAGGCCGTGGCCGCGCTTGTCGTACAGCACGATGCGGAAGCTCTCGGCCAGCCGCGCCACCACCTGGTCCCAGATGCGGAAGTCGGTGCCCAGCGAATTGGCGAAGACCAGCGCCGGCTTTTCCGCCGGCCCCAGGTCCTGGTAGTGCAGCACGATGCCGTTCAATGCTTTGAAGTGCATGCCTCAGGGTTTCCCAAGTTTCCCCCTCTCCCCCGGAGGGTGGGAGAGGGATGCGCAGCCTTGGCGAGATCGAGAGATCGAGCTTAGGCGAAGCTGGGTGAGGGGGCGATGGCCGCTCAGCCGGTCACCCGCAAACACGCTATCATTCCATACCCATTTCCCTATTCATAATGCTATATTGCTATTTATTCATAACTAATCGGACATGTATTGCTGCAACCCGAGACCCGTATCAAGATCCGCCATCTTGCCTGTTTCCTGGAGGTCGCCAACCGGCGCTCCTTCGGCGCGGCGGCCGAGGCGCTGGCGATCACCCAGCCCGCGGTCTCCAAGGCCATCGCCGAACTGGAGCGGATCCTCGGCGTCCAGGTCTTCGAGCGCAGCCGGCGCGGCGTCTTCCTCACCGGCTACGGCGAGGCCTTCCAGCGCTATGCCGGCGCCTCGCTGACCGCCCTGCGCCAGGGCGTGAACTCGGTGAGCCAGGCCCAGGCGCGCGGCGGCCACACCGTGGCGGTCGGCGCCCTGCCGACCACCGCGGCGCGCCTCATGCCGGCGGCGGTGCAGCGCGCCAAGGCCGCGGGTATGGGCGCCACCCTGCGCATCGTCACCGGCCCCAACGAGGAGATGCTGGCCCAGCTGCGCCAGGGCAACCTGGACCTCGTGGTCGGCCGCCTCGCCGAGCCGCGGCTCATGCAGACGCTGGCCTTCGAGTATCTCTATTCCGAGGAAATCGTCTTCGCCGTGCGGCCGGGTCATCCGCTGCTGGCCGGCGGTGCCGCCGTCGAGCTCGGCGCGCTGGCCGACTACACCGTGATTCTGCCGTCGCTCGCCTCGATCATCCGGCCGGAGGTCGACCGCCTGCTGGTGACCCAGGGCGTCGCGCGCCTGCCCGATGTGATCGAATCGGTGTCGCCGGACTTCGGCCGCCGCTACGCGCGCACCTCGGACGCCGTCTGGGTGATCTCCTACGGCGTCGCCGCCATCGATCTGGACGAAAGCACGCTGGTCCGCCTGCCGGTGAATGCGCCGGAGACCCGCGGCCCCGTCGGCCTCACCCAGCGCGCCGACATGCCCGCCTCGGTGAGCCTGCAGCTCCTCATGAAAGCCATCCGCGAGGTCGCGGCGGCAGCGTGAAGGGGAAGGTTGGCGCCGGCGCGCTTCTCCGCAAACCCTGGCAGGAACAGTGGCAATCATCTACAAAGAAGCTCAACCTGCAGTAATGCATCGCAGAACGAGGAAGCTGATGACCCTCTTGCACCCTGGAGTTTCCGTGCTCGCCCTCGCAGCGGGCCTTGCACTCGCGCCCTGCGCGGCGGCTGCACAATCCGAAGCCTGGGACCGCGCCGACAATATCCGTGCGGCGGCGGTCGAGATTGCCGGGGTTCAGAAAAGCAAAGGCGCGGACGGGGCGGATGCCGCGATCCGGCGGTGCTACGAGGAAAACGTGATGAGGGCCACGGCCTATTCCCAGGCGGCGGAGCGCTGTGTCACGCAGGATATGATACATGCGCGAGTGAGTGCGGCGTTCTATGCAGCCATATCACCGGAGGTGCGGAAATCGACTGGCTCGCCGGCACCCGAAGCCGTCATGAACGCCATGTCTGACCGCGTTGTGAGAACTTTCGCCCGCTTCGGCGTGCCGGTGGAGGACGCCCGCGCCATCGTCAAGGACATCCAGGATATTGGAGAACCGGCATTTCTCGAGGCGCGATCCTGACGGCGAGAAGCGCTCTCGGGCCGCTGGAACGAAACGGATTCGAAGGTAACTCTCCGGTGCGTGCCGTATTCGTCGATGCCAATGACACCCTCGCCGCCCCGGCCGAACGGCTGTGCCTCGACGGCGTGCAGCTCACCGGCAAGACCCTCGGCTTCATCGGCTTCGGCGGCATCGCCGCGTAGGTC
>DAIQBR010000039.1:0-1122 GCA_036781105.1 Kiloniellaceae bacterium | reverse complement strand
GCCGCTCGAGCGCCTGCTCGCCGACAGCCACGTGGTACCGCTGCACCTGCTGCTGACCGACGAGACCCGCGGCCTCCTCTCACGCGACCGTATTGCGGCAGCGCGGCCGGGCGCCCTCCTACTGCCCCCCGCCTCCCAGCGCGCCGATCAGTGCGTCAGGCGGCGCGGTCATGCGGATGACGTGGAAGCCCTCACCGTAGGCAAAGCCGGCCTGGGTACCGCGGAACATCGCCAGCGCGCGCACCGCCTCGACCGAACGCGGCCCTGGGAAGGCTGGGATCTGGCTGCCGTAGCAGGCCAGCGCCTCCAGCTTGCGCTCGACCGTGCCGGTGATGTCGACGACCCAGTTCGGCGTGAAGTTCGGCTCGATGTGCGGCGCGTTCCAATGCGTCTCCGACTGCGTCTCGAAGGCGGCGAGCAGCTTGATGCCGGCCCCCGGCCCGACCGGGCGCGTCGCCACCATGGCGGCGTCGAAGACGGCGCGGTGGTCGACGTGACGGTCGGGGTAGGCGCAGAGTACCGCCACGGGCCGTGTCTCGGCGACCACGGCGGCGATGGCGCCGTTCAGTTCCGCTACCGGCTGTGCGGCGACGTAGACCGCGGGGATGTCGAGAAAGCGCGACTCGCTGACGCCCAGAATGCCGTGCGCCGCGCGCGCCTCACTCACCGTCTGCTGGTGCACCGCCTCGCTGTAGAGCGGCGGCATGTGCGCGGCGACGGTCAGCACCGTCACCGGCAGTCCGGCGGCCGCGCAGCGCGCGATGGTGCCGCCGGCGGCCAGCGTCTCGTCGTCGGGATGCGGCGCGATGACCAGCAGGCCGCCTTCGCTCATGCTCTCTTACCCTCCGTCTTGCGCAGCAGGAAGCTGCCGGCCGCCAGTACGTCCATGCCTGTCGAATAGAAAGTCCTCACCGCGTCGAGGATGCTGCAGACCACCGGCTCGCCCTTCACGTTGAACGAGGTGTTGAGCAGCGCGGCCACGCCGCTGCGCGCCTCGAAGCAGGAAATCAGGCGGTGATACAGTGGCAGGATGTCGCGGTGCACCATCTGCACCCGCGCCGTGCCGTCGACGTGTACCACCGCCGGCGCCGCGCGCTTCAGTTCCTCGCTGGCCTCGAAGGC
>DAIQBR010000038.1:0-15003 GCA_036781105.1 Kiloniellaceae bacterium | reverse complement strand
ACCATCATGTAGAGCCCGCCCTCGGGCATGGCCTCGACCTGGGCCTTCAGGAGCTGTGTCTGAGAGCCGGCCTTCCAGGCATGCGGCATCCGGTTCGCACTCTCCACGCCGTATCCCGGCACGGTCTCGTAGCGGAAGTCGATACCCGGTGCGATAATTGCGCGGTCATAGCCGATGGAGCTTCCCGAGGCGAGGCTTATCGTGCGCGCCGAACGATCCACAGCGGTCGCCCAGTCGTGCACGACATTGATGCCGTACTCGCTAGCCAGCTTGCCGTAGCTGTGGCCGATGGAAGCGAAGTCCCGGAACCCGCCGAGGTAGAGATTGGAGAAGAAGCAGGTGTAGTAGGTCCGCGTCGGTTCGATCAACGTCACGTCGAACATGCCCGGCGCCGCCTTGGCAATGTAGCGGGCCGCCGTTGCACCGCCGGCGCCACCGCCCACAACGACAACACGCGGCTTGGCCGCTGACGCGATGTTCGGCAGCGCCAGCGCGCCGCCCAAGGCAGCTGCGCCGGCCATGAAATTCCTTCGATTGAGTCTCATCTTTCCCTCCCTCATTGTCGTTTTCTTAGTTAAGCGTCCCGAAATAGGCCGCGAGGCTTGCGATATCCTCGTCGCTGAGTTTTGAGGCGATCATCCGCATGACCGGATGGCTCCGCGTCTTTGACCGATAGGCGTGCATGGCAGTGACAAAGACATCTTCAGGCCACCCCACGATCGATGGAATGCCTTGATCTATTCCGCTCGCCTGATGGCAGGTAACGCATTCCCCGGCCAGATATTCTCCGTAGGCAGGGTCCCCCTGGGCGGCGAGGATCTGTGGATCGACCACTGGATCGACGCTGTGTGGCCGCGCCGTCGGCGCCGCCTCCGGAATGTCGCGCGGATTGGCTGAAAACGCCCGCAGGTAGGCAATGACGTCGCGCCGCTGGGCCTCGTCCTTGATGCCGCGGAACTGCATGCGCGTACTGGAAATGAGGTTCTTGGGATTCTCGAGGTAGACGTCCAGTGCCTCCGCATCCCAGTGTAGGCCGTTCTGCCCGGCGCGGATCATGTCTTCCGAATATCGCGCGCCTTCCACCGTGCCGGCGCGCCGGCCGAAGATGCCGTTCAGCTGCGGACCGACGGCGTTCCTGGCGCCTTCACCGATCTGATGGCAGGTCGCGCAGACTTTGAACACCTCGGCGCCGCGCTCAGTCTGCTCGGAGGAAAAGGCACTACCGGCAACCGAAATGACCGCTGTGAATGCGGCCGCCGCCACCCCCCTTCGGCTCTTCCATGCAGCAATCAACTGGGCCTCTCAGTCCACCGCGCCCACACCCTGCTCATTGTCGTCGCTGTCCGGCGTGACGTCCAGCACGCGGGCGCGCTGGGTGATGGTGACGGGTCCGGGCTTGCAATCCGTCATGCAGGGCTCGTCTTTGGCCGCATAGTGTGCCTCTTCAGCGCGGTCATCCATGAAGAAGTTCTCCTCGTTCGGCAGACGGACGGCGGTGAAGTTCTCCTGCGACAGCTCGAAGTCCTCGTCGGTGACCACGTCGTTGAGATACAGCAGATAGGCCGTGATGGCATAGACGTCGTCGTCGCTCAGCGAGCGCGCGTCGCCGAACGGCATGGCCCGGCGCACATAGTCGTAGACGGTCGAGAGATAGGGCCAGTAAGACCCGATGGTCTTCACCGGGCGCTCTGCCTTCAGCGTGTCCTGGCCTCCGGCGAGGACCGGCCAGCGGTCCCTGCCCTCGCCGAAATCACCGTGGCAGACGGCGCAGTAGTCGGTGAACAGCTGCTCGCCCTCGGTCACCGTGCCGCGGCCGGCCGGCAGGCCGGCGCCGTCGGGGCGCACGTCGATGTCCCAGGCGGCGATCTCCTCGGGCGCAGCAACACGGCCGAGATGGAAGACGCCGTGCTCCGGCCGCGGCGCCTGCGCCGCATCCTTTGGCGCTGCCGCCTGTTGCGGCGCGGGTTCAGGGGCGGGCGCGGGCTCGGCTGCCGCCGGCGCCGCAGCCTGCGAGTCCTCGGAGAAGCTGCGCAGGTAGGCGATAACGTCGGCTCGCTGTCCTTGCGCAGCCCGGCGAAGCTCATGCGGTTGCCCTTGATGTAGCCCCTGGGATCGGCGAGGTAGGCGTCGAGGGTCTCCTCGTCCCACACCGTGCCGCCGGCGCCGGCCTCCACCATCGCCTTGGAATACTTGAAGCCTTCGGACGATCCCGCCGTGCGGCCGATGATGTCGTTGAGGTGCGGGCCCACCCTGTGCTTGGCATCCTCGCCCACCGTGTGGCAGGCGGCGCAGCGCTTGAAGACCTTCTCGCCGTTGGCGGCATCGCCGGCCGCCAGAGCGGTGCCGGCGGAGAGCGCGAGGGCCAGGCCGGTAGCGGCCGCGAGGTTAGGAAACTTCAACATTCTCGACCACTCCATCCGCCTTCACGTACCAGGTCTGGATACCGTTGTTGTGATAGATCGAGTTCTCGCCGCGCGCGGCGCGCAACTCGTTCTTGGTCGGCTGCACCATGCCGGCCTCGTCGATCGCCCGTGACTGCAACAGCAGTTCGGAGCCGTCCCAGTCGATATCGAGGTAGAAGCGATGCAGGGCTTTCGAAAAGCTCGGCCCGTCGAGGCGGGCGGTGCGCCAGTTGCGTCCTCCGTCGATGCTGACGTCGACGCGCTTGATGGTGCCGTTGCCCGACCAGGCGAGGCCGGAGATGACCAGCGGCCCGCGGCCATGGGTGACCGGCGCCTGCGGGCTGGGGCTGGTGATGACCGACTTCACGTCCATCACCCAGGTGAAGCGCCGGGCCTTTCCGTTGGCCAGGAGGTCGGTGTACTTCGACGTCTCCTCGCGGTGATGCCAGGGCTGGTCGCCGACCTCGAGGCGGCGCAGCCACTTCACCCACATGTTGCCCTCCCAGCCGGGCACCACGAGGCGCAGCGGATAGCCCTGCTCCGGGCGCAGCGCCTCGCCGTTCATCTTGAAGGCCACCATGCAGTCGTCGAGCGCCTTTTCCATGGGGATGGAGCGGGTCATCGCCGAAGCGTCGGCGCCCTCGGCCAGCAGCCACTTGCCGCTGGGTTTCACGCCGGCTTCCTCCAGCAGACTGCGCAGAGGCACGCCGGTATAGGCGACGCAATGCACCATGCCATGGGTGAACTGGCAGCCGTTCAGCTGGGCGCCGCGCCACTCCATGCCGGAGTTGGCGGCGCATTCCAGGAAGTAGACCTTGTTCTCACGCGGGAAGCGCTTGATGTCCTCCATGGTGAAGACCAGCGGCGTGTCGACCAGGCCGGAGATCATCAGGCGGTGCTGTGCCGGGTCGACCTCGGCGATACCGGCGTGGTGGCGCTCGAAGCAGAGGCCGTTCGGCGTGATGATGCCGTCCAGTTCATGCAGCGGCGTGAAGTTCACCGAGGAAACCGGGTCGGCGGTCAGCCAGGCCACGTTGCGGCGCACCACGCCCTCCTCGAACTGCGAGGGCGTGCCATAGGGCCGCGCATCGACACCGTCGCCGAGGTAGCGGTTCCAGTCCTGCACCTCGGTGATGGCCGGGTCGCCCGCCGCCGCGGCGGGACGGGCCGCGAGTCCGGCAACCGCCGCGCCGGCGCCGGCGGCCAGCCCCGCGGTCAGCAGCTGGCGCCGCGAGGGCCCGGCTTGCGTCGCCGCGGAGACCGCCTGGACTCGTGATTTGGGTTTGCCGGTAATACTCGACATTCGTCAGCTCCAAAATAACTTGTCTGCTATCGGCGCCATGGCGCCGTCTCAAACGTCAGCCGGCAACCTTCACCGACTGGTTTTCCTCGACATGGACGTTGGGGTTCTTCTGCAGATGAGCCTCGACGACATCCCAGACCGGCGGCCCCTCGGTACCTTCGTTCACCGAGGCCCAGCCGGCGACGACGTAGTCGCGGGCCGGATCGATGGCCTCGCCGTTGGCCAGCAGGGTCATCTCCGAAATGCGCGCGCCGATCTCCTTCAGCGGGTCGATGCGGTAGCCCATGCCGCCGACGCGCACCATGTCGCCGCCCTGCTGATAGTAGGGATCGGGATTGAAGAGATTGTCGGCGACGTCCTCGAGAATGTCCTTGATGAGCTGCCCGCTCATGGTGGAGCGGTAGGCCTCGGGATAGGTCATCGAGCAGGCGTTGTGGATGTCCTCGACGGTAATCGCCTGGCCCGGCAGCAGCGAGGTGCCCCAGCGGAAGCCCGGCGAAAGCGCGATCTCGGCGTCGCGCTCGGCGAGCAGGGCCTGGCAGATCAGATCGTCGAAGGTGCCGTTGAAGTTGCCGCGGCGGTAGAGCAGCGAGTCGGTGCGCCCGAGTTCGCGGGCCAGCTCGTCCTCGTAGGGCGCGCGCAGGCGGTCGATGAGCGCGGCGACCTCCGGGTCCGGGGTGATGACGTCGGAGAACACCGGGATGAGGCGGTAGCGGAAGCCCTTGAGGGCGCCGCCGGAGACGTCGAGATCCAGGCGCGAGACGAACTTGCCGTTGGAACCCGAAGCGATGAGCATGGTGCCGGCGACCATCACTGGCTCCGGCAGGGCGTCGTGGGTGTGGCCGGTCAGAATGATGTCGATGCCCTCGACTCGCGACGCCAGCTTGCGGTCCACGTCGAAGCCGTTGTGCGACAGCAGCACAACCAGTTCGGCGCCTTCCGCGCGCGCCGCGGCGACGTTCTTCACCACCTCCTCTTCGCGGATGCCGAAGCTCCAGTTCGGGATCATCCAGCGCGGATTGGCGATCGGCGTGTAGGGGAAGGCTTGGCCGAGGACGGCGACCTTCACGCCGCCGCGCTCGAAGATCTCGTAGGCCTTGAAGGCCGGTTCCATCCACTCGTCGTCGAAGATGTTGCCGGCGAGCAGCGGGAACTGGAGCGACTCGACGATCTCGTTCACGCGGTCGGTGCCGTAGGTGAACTCCCAGTGCGCCGTCATCGCATCGGTGCCGAGCGCATGCATGATCTCGACCATGTCCTGGCCGGCGGTGGCGTTGGCGGTGTAGCTGCCCTGCCAGGTATCGCCGCCGTCCAGGAAGAGGGTCTTGTCGGCGCCGCGCTCGGCGCGCACCCGCTTCACGATGGTGGCGACCCGGTCGAGGCCGCCCATCTTGCCGTAGCTCTTGGCCAGGGCGGCAAAGTCCACCGAGGTCAGGGCGTAGGCTTCCGGGCTGCCGGGCGTCAGGTTGAACAGCTTCAGGAAATCGGCGCCGGTGACATGGGGCGGCAGACCCTGCACCTCGCCGACACCGAGGTTGATGGAGGGTTCGCGGAAGTAGAGCGGCTTCACCTGGGCGTGGATGTCGGTCACGTGCAGCAGGGTCACGTTGCCGAAGTCTTCCGCGGCCAGCAGGTCGTCCTCGGTGATCGCCTGCTGGGCGGCGAGCTGACTCCAGCGGCCCTGCGGCCCCGGCCCGAAGATGGCTGCCAGGGCCACCGAAGCGGTCAGGAAGTCGCGTCTCGAGAACATAGAAATCCTCTCTGCCTGTCCACGCTGTCACGCCGACGGACAGGACCGTCGTCTACCCAAGGATGAATTCGCGGGAACCGGCGGCGGCTTGAGCGCCGCCGGCCCGCAGCTCTTTACTGCCGTACCGCCGGCGTTTCGACCGACAGGCCGGTACCGCGCCAGGTCACGTAGACCTCCAGCGCCATGAGCTCGTCCGAGAAGGCCGCCGGGAATTCGGCGCGGGTATCACGGATGCAGCCGCGGAAGCGGTTGTGCAGCGACACCATGTTGGCCTGCTTCAGGCGGTAGGTCGGAAAACCGTTCACGTTGCCCTGGCTCAGGTGGTCGGCGCGAATGTACCTGCCGTTGTTCTCTTCGTGGCAGGAGGCGCAGGACAGGTCCAGCTGCCCGGTCCGCGTGTAATACAGATCCTTGCCCTTGTCCCACCAGCTCTGTAGGTCGCCCTGCGAGAGATCGACCTGCATCGGCTCACCCAGCGACTGGTGCTTGATGAAGGTAGCCAGCGCCTTCTGGTCGGCGTGGTCGAACTTGTAGGGCTCGGCTTTCAGGTTGTTCTCGCGGCACTTGTTGATCTGCAGCTCGATGTTGATCGGCCGCTTCGCGTCGGCATCCCACTTGGGATAGTTCGCGCCGACGCCGGCCATGCTCTCCGCAGCGTCGCCATGGCAGGAGGCACAGGACTTGCCGGCCTCACCGTCGACGGTGTTCCAGATCTCCGCCCCGCGATCGACGTAAAGCATTGCGGGGTTGGCGAAGGTGTCCGCCTCCAGCGCGCGGGTCTCCTTCGTGCGGTAGAGCCAGCCCGAGAGAACCTCGTCGAAAGGGTGACCCTCCGGCGCCTTGGCGCGGGTCACCATCTGGATCTCGCCGTCGATGACGAGATCCTCGTCGACCGGCTCGGCGACGGCCACCAGGGCCATGCCGGAGGCGGCTACGGCGGCGGCCGCGGCCGCCAGGATGATCTTCTTGCTCAACACGTTCCCTCCCGCTGCGCAGGTTCGACCTGCCTTATTTGACCTCGATGGCCTGTTCGTGGGTGTAGATCTCGCCGTTGTCGTCCACCCAGGTGAACTTGAAGGTGCCGCTTTCCATAACCTTCGAGGTGAACTCGAAGTAGGGGTTGGCGGAGATCGCCGGCGCAATGTCGCAGCCGAAGACCTGGGTGCCGTTGAACTCACAGGTGAACTTGTTGATGATCTGCCGCGGAATGACGTTGCCGGAGCTGTCCTTGCGCTGGCCGGATTCCATGGTGTGGCTGATCAGGGTCTTGATGGTAATCACCTCGCCGGCGGAGGCCGACTTGGGAACTTTCACGCGGGGTTTTGGCACAGCCATAGTTTTCTTCCTCGTTGCTCGATCAGCCGCCGCAGCCGCCGATCGTGACCTTGACCAGCTTCCTGTCCACGAAGACGGAGCCGTCGTTCATCTTGGCGACGGCGATCACGTTCTGCGTGCCGGCCAGGCGCATGCGGGTGGTGGCGGTCGCCTCGCCGCTCATCGGCGTGAAGTGGAAGGTGGCGACAGCGGGGTTGGGGTTGCCTTCCGCCAGCACGATCACCGAGTCGACGTAAGAGGCGTCGCTCATCTCGCTGTCGACGGAAACCGTGATCGGCACGGTGTTGCCGTTCTCGGCAATTTCCGGCGCGTTCAGGGTGATCTTACCGCTGGCGGGCGTCTTGCCGCCGGTGAATTCCATGAGGCTCTTTTCGGTGGCCGCCTCGTCGGCACGCGCGACCATCAGGCCGGGGCCGAAGCCGACAAAGGCGACGGCTGCGGCGGAAAGCCCCAGGGCCCGGCGTCGTGTCACTTGCATCTCAAGTTCTCCAGTTGAACCGCAATTCGTTTGAAGGCGGGATTCACTTCAGTGTGGCGAGATAGGCCACGATCGATTCGACCTGCTCGGCGGTCAGGATGGTCTTGCCGACCAGGTCCTCGCGAACGTTCACGCCGACATCCAGGGAATAGAAGCCGGGCATCACCGTCTGTTCGCCGAACACGGCTTTCGAATTGATGACGATGGCGCGCAGTTCCTCCGGCGTCCAGCGTTCGGCCACGCCGTCGAGCGGCGGGCCGACCTCGCCGTGGAACAGCTGCTCGCTGAGATCGGAATTGGCGTGGCAGGCAAGGCAGTTGCCCAGCTTGCGGTCGGCGAAGGCCTTGCGGCCGTCGGCGACGCTGACCGCTGCATCGGTGACCGCCTGGGTCACCTTGCCGTCGACGATCTTCACGTCGCCAGGCGGAATGTCCTTGGCCGCGACCGTGGATATACCCGCGCAAAGCGCCGCTGCGGCAAGGGTCAGTCGTGTAGCAAGCATAGGCCTCTTCCCTCACTTTGTTGTCCGCCTCCCCCGCACCGCTTGGCCAGCGTCGCAGAGAGACGGTTGTTTTGCATTACTGTAGCCGCCGCCACCGCGCCCTTCAATGCATAAATTGCAATTTTTGCATATATCGGCACTCAACCCCGGCGACAGGGGACGTTTCTCCTAGTCGGTGTTCGGAATCCCCGCCTCGTTGCGCTCGCGGATGCGCCGGGCGTGGTAGCGCTGGAAGTCCTCCTCGGTCTCGTAGAGCTTCTCGCGCACCCAGGTGAACATGTCGAGGAAGGTGCCTTTCTGGAAGGCACCGGGCATGGCGGCAACCGCAGCCTGGCGGCTGTCCAGTTCGCCCTCCGCACTCTCCGGCAGGAACAGGATGGTCGGCGTGAAGGCGATGCCCCACTTACGGGCGGCGGTCTTCTCGGTCAGCACCTCGCCGTCCAGATCGATGACCTCCTCGTCGCCGTAGAGGTTGTACTGCACCATCTTGTAGTTGGCCTTGATGTAGTCGCGCACCTGCGGGTCGGTCAGGATCTCCTCGTGCACCTTCTTGCAGTAGATGCAGCCGCGTTGCTCGATGATGATGGCGAGGCGCTTGCCCTCCTCCGCCGCGCTCTGCATGTCTTCGCGCATGTCGCGGAAGGTGATGGAGAACCAGTCCTGCTTGTGCAGGCCGTCATCGCCCAGGGTCACCGCCCCCGCAGAAGACATCAGCGCGAAAGGCGCCGGCAGGCACAGCATCAGGGCGAGTATCAGGCGTTTCAGCATGTCAGGTCTCCTCATCCGATGGTTTCGAAGACAGGAAAGGTTTCCAACAGCCAGTTGGCGATGGCCGCCATCTGGCCGGTCATGAAGAGAATGCCGGTCAGCACCAGGATCGCTCCCATGGCCATCTCGACCTTGTGCAGGTGACGCCGGAAGCGCGCCGCCCAGCCGAGGAAACGGGTCGCGAAGACTGCGGCCAGAAGGAAGGGCAAGCCGATGCCGAGCGAGTATACCGCAAGCAGCAGGGCGCCGCGACCGGCCGTCGCTTCCGCGCCCGCAACGAAGAGAATCGCCGCCAGCACCGGGCCGACGCAGGGCGTCCAGCCGAAGGCAAAGGCGAGGCCCATGACATAGGCACCCACCACCCCGGCGGGCCGGCGGCTCACCTGGACCCGCGTGTCGCGATACAGCAGCGCGATGCGGAACACCCCGAGGAAGTGCAGCCCCATGACCAGGATAACGGCGCCGGCGATAATCGAGAGAGTGTCAAAATATCGCGCCACCGACTGGCCGATGATGCTGGCGGTGGTCCCGAGCGCGACGAAAACCGTGGTGAAGCCGAGCACGAAGGCCACGGCGGCCGAAACCAGGCGGCGCGTCGATGCGGCGCCGCGATTTGCGTCCTGCAGCTCGTCGAAGGTGAGTCCGGCGAGGTAGGCCAGATAGGGCGGGACGATGGGCAGCACGCAGGGCGATACGAAGGAGATCAGGCCCGCCAGGAAGGCACCGCCGGTGGTGACGTCGAACATTCAGCGGGACTCGCACAACAGCGGCATGGTACCTCGGGCTCTCTCCCATTTCCGGTCTCAACGCCGGGTTTGCAATACATGCATTAATTCATATATATTATTACGATTCAATCGGGATTTCTCGCCGAGGCTTTGATGACGACCCTGAGGCCCCTGCTCTTCACCCTCGCGTTGGGCTGCGCCGCCTTTGCGGCGCCGGCTTTTGCGCCCGCCGCCGGCGCCGCCGAGCTGATCATGCTGGAGCGCCCGGGCTGCGGCTGGTGCCTGCGCTGGAACCGCGAGATCGCGCCGATCTACCCGAAAACCTCCGAGGGCCGGAAGGCGCCGCTGCGCCGAGTCGACGTGACCGCACCCTGGCCCGACGACCTCGCCGGTATCGCCAGCGACCGCTACACGCCGACCTTCATCGTCGTCGAAGACGGCATCGAGATCGCCCGCCTGCGCGGCTACCCCGGCGACAACTTTTTCTGGCCGCTGCTCGAAGAGATGCTGGCCAAGCTGGCTGACGCCGGTTAGGGAGCGCGCCGATGGCCGACCTCGATCCAACCGCCGGCGCCATGGACGTCGACATCCTGATGGAACAGGCGCGCAAGGCTGGCGACCTGTTGAAAGCGCTGTCCCACGAAAGCCGGCTGCTGATTCTCTGCATCCTGGTCAAGGGCGAGAAATCGGTCTCCGAGCTCGAGGAGATCATGAACATGCCGCAGGCCGCGGTGTCGCAGCAGCTTGCCCGGCTGCGCTTCGACCGCCTGGTACAGACCCGGCGCGACGGCCGCATGGTCTACTACTCGATCGCCAACGAGGAAATCTCGCAGCTGGTGGAGATTCTCTACGAGTTTTTCTGCAAGCCCGCGATTGAAGAACACCGCAGAAAATAAGCGGTCGAAGAAGGGCGGGCCGGCGCAACGGGCGCGGGCCGCCAAAGGGAAGGGAGAGGTCGATGGACGACATCGGCTGGTTGTTGCCCTTTGCCGGTGGCCTCACCGGCATCGCGATCGGCGCGGCGGCGCGTCTCGACCGCTTCTGCACCTTGGCCGCTTTGGAGCGCCACTGGTACGCTGGCGATTCGCGCGGCCTGCGCACCTGGGTGCTGGCCGCCACGATCGCCATCATCGTCACCCAGGCGATGACGCTGACCGGCACGGTCGACCTGCGGTCCACCTTCTACCTGAATCCGGCCTTCGGCTGGACCGGCGCCATCCTCGGCGGCCTCGCTTTCGGCTTCGGCATGGCCCTGGTCGGCACCTGCGGTTTCGGGGCGCTGGTGCGCCTGGGCGGCGGCAGCCTGCGCTCGCTCATCGTGCTGGTGGTTCTCGGCCTCTCGGCGCTGGCCGCCCAGCGCGGCATCATCGCCCAGGGCCGCGTCGTGGCGGTCGACAATCTGGCGGCCGACCTGAGCTTCGCCGGCGACCAGTCGCTCGGCAGCCTCGTCTCCGCCCTGTTCGGCACCGACCTGCGCCTGCCCGTCGCCATCGTCGTCGTCGGCCTGCTGCTGTTCTGGGTGTTCTCGAACGCCGACTACCGCCGCCGCCTCGGACACATCGCCACCGCCACGGTCATCGGCGGCGCCATCGGCATCGGCTGGCTGGTCACCTCCTGGGGCGCCCGTCACGCCTTCGAGCCGGTCCAGCTCGAGGCCGGCTCCTTCGTGGTGCCGGTCGGCGACACGCTGCTGCAGGTCATCACCTACACCGGGGTGCTGCCCGACTACGGGGTCGGCCTGGTGATCGGCGTGGCGCTGGGCGCTGCGCTGGTCGCCTGGCGCAAGCACGACGTGCGCTGGGAAGCCTGCGACGACGCCCGCGAACTGGGCCGCCACATCGCCGGTGCCTTCCTCATGGGTGTCGGCGGCGTCTTCGCCATGGGCTGCACCATCGGCCAGGGAGTCACGGCCGTCTCCGTTCTCGCGATCTCGGCGCCCCTGGTGATGTTCTCGATCGCGCTCGGCGCGCGCCTCGGTCTCAGTTACCTGCTGGAAGGCTCGCCCTGGAGCGTGTTTCGGATGTCGCATCAAAAGTCGGCCGAATAGCGGCCAAGAGAACACTCAGGGGCACTGCGGCGGTCGCCGCAGCGGGATCGCCGTGGGGTTCACAATCGTAGAGTCAAGAGGGAGAACCAGCGTGAAAAGCATCCGACATCTGGCCACCGCCTGCGGCCTGCTCCTGACCGCAAGCTGGGCCGCCAGTTCCGCCGCCAGCGCCCAGGAAGATTCCGAGGCCCTGGTCACCTTCGCCGTCATGAAACCGGAAGTCGCGGTGGAGCTGGCCGAGGCGGCCATGGAACACTGCCGCGCCGAAGGCGCGCAGATCGCCGTCGCCGTGGTCGACCGTTTCGGCAACCTGCAGGTGCTGCTGCGCGACCGTTTCGCCGGGCCGCACACACCGGAGACGGCGCGGCGCAAGGCCTGGACAGCGGTGAGCTTTCGCGGCGACACGCTGACCCTCAGCCAGACAACCGCGCCGGGCAGCGAGGCCTACGGCGCCAACTTCATCACCGATGCGCTCATGCTGGGCGGCGGCGTGCCGGTCGAGGCCAAGGGCAGCATTGTCGGCGGGGTCGGAGTCTCCGGCGCCCCGGGCGGCGAGTTGGACGACGCCTGCGCGCGCGCCGGCATCGATGCGGTGGCCGCCGACCTGGCGTTCTAGCGGATTACGAGCCGACGTTCACCCGGGCGGTACCGCCGGAAACGCTGCTGCGTGACGAGCTGCCGCCCTTGGCGACCTCGACGTCGATTTGCGAACTTGAACTGACGCTGCAGACGAGGCCGCTGCCGCTGTAGCTCGCCTCGAAGGGCACCGCCTGCTCCACGGAGAAGGTCTGCGTGCCCTCCGCGGACTTCAGCTCGCAGTCGGCCTTGAAGATTGCACCCTCGGCGCCGCCGATGCGCAGCACGATGTCGCCTTCCTGAGCCACCGCCCGGGTCGTGGCCGCGGCCATGATCGCCAGCAGGGCCACGGCGGTCTTTGAAAGGGTGGTCATCTTGGGTCTCCCGGAGGGGCGCCAGGCGCAACGCGCCATTCTAGGCCCTGGGCCGCCCGGGAGCCAGCGAAGTCACGCCGCCGAGGTCGCCGCCGGCTTCAGGCCGCCGGTCTTCTCGACGAAGGCGGCGATCTCCGCCACCCCCTGCCCCGCCTTCACCTGGGCGAAGACGAAGGGCCGCGCGCCGCGCATCTTCCTGGCGTCGCGGTCCATCACTT
This sequence comes from Kiloniellaceae bacterium, assembly GCA_036781105.1. Lineage (GTDB taxonomy): Bacteria > Pseudomonadota > Alphaproteobacteria > Kiloniellales > Kiloniellaceae > Pelagibius. Next base: position 2,522 of record DAIQBR010000038.1, on the reverse strand, counting down.
CCAGGCTGGCGCCGACCAGGGGAGCGAGGTCGGTCTTGTTGATCACCAGCAGGTCCGAGCGGGTGATGCCCGGCCCGCCCTTGCGCGGGATCTTGTCACCGGCCGAAACGTCGATGACGTAGATGGTGATGTCGGCCAGTTCCGGGCTGAAGGTGGCGGCGAGGTTGTCGCCGCCGGACTCGATGAGCACAAGGTCGAGCTTGGGAAAGCGTTCGCGCATCTCCGCCACGGCGGCAAGATTGATCGAGGCGTCCTCACGGATCGCCGTATGCGGGCGGCAGCGCGCCGGAGCGGGTCAGGAACTCCGCGTCCTCGCGGGTGTAGATGTCGTTGGTGATGGCGGCGATGTCGTAGCGTTGCGACAGCGCCTTGCAGAGCGCGTCCATCAGCGCGGTCTTGCCGGAGCCGACGGGCCCGCCGATGCCCACGCGCAGCGGGCCAGATGAAGATGCAGTCATGAGCGGAACAACCTCGTGTACTGGGTTTCGTGTTTCATGGCGGCGAGATCGGCCAGCACCGCGGCGCCGCCGAGGTCCGCCAGCGGAGTGGTGAGCGCCGCAGCGGCGGTCGCGGCGATGGGCGCTTCCAGGGCGGCGATGACACGCTGGCCGTCGCGCTGGCCGAGGGGGATGAGACGCACCCCGGCGGAGACGATATTTCCCGCAAAACCATGCAGATAGGCGCCGAGGCTGGGATGCAGGCTGAGGCCATGACCGGCCGCCGCGACCGCCACCACCACGGGATAGGCCAGCGGCCCGTCCCACGCCTGCAGAAGGCGGTCGAGCGCCGCACAGGGCCAGGCATCGACGGTCGCCTCGGCAAAGGCGCGGCCCTGGGCAGTGGTCTCCAGGTGTCTTTCCGAAGAGGCGGCGAAGGCGGCGGCCGGCGCGGCGACCTCCGTCAGCGCTGAAGCCTGCTGCGCGGCTTCGTAGGCATGGCAGAACAGGATCGCGTCGTTGCGCCCGGATCCGAAACGCAGCAGGTCGCCGAGCCAGGCCTGCAGCGTTGCGGCATCGCTGACCCTGCCCTCCTCCACCGCGTACTCCAGGCCGTGGGAGTAGCTGAAGGCGCCGACGGGATAGCCCGGCGACAGCCAGGTCATCAGGCGGTAGAGCCCGGCTTCGTCGAGGGCGTCAGTCATGGTGGTGATGATGTTCATGATCGTGGGTGCGGCCGTGACCGTAGGCGCCGCCCTCCGGGTGGAAGGGCGCCTCGATGAGCGCGGTGCGCGCGCCCATCTGCTGCAGCATGTCGAGGATGACGTGGTCCGCGCGGATGCGGATCGCGTCGTCGAGGATCTGGGCCGGCAGATGCCGGTTGCCGAGATGCCAGGCGATGCGCAGCAGCGGAAGCCCCTCGCCCGCGCGCACCTCGATGAGGCGTTCGGGCGCGGCCTTCACGGTGACGAGGCCGCCGTCCTCCAGTTGCAGGCCGTCGCCATCAGCCAGCGCCACCGCCTGCGGCAGGTCGAGCAGGAAGTCGAGCCCGGCCTCGCCGTGCATGACGATGCGGCGGCGGTGGCGGGCGTCGAAGTCGAGCACCACGCAGTCGCGCGCGGCGCCCGGCTCCCAGGAGCCGGCGGGCTTTACTTCGGTCGCACGCAGCATCGTTTGCCCCCTAAAACAGGAAGTAGCGCTGCGCCAGGGGCAGCACCTCGGCGGGTTCGCAGGTGAGCAGCTGGCCGTCGGCGCGCACCTCGTAGGTCTCGGGATCGACCTCGACCTTCGGCGTGTAGTCGTTCAGCACCATGTCCTTCTTGGTCACCTTGCGGCAGCCGGCGACCGGCAGAACCTGGCGCGTCAGGCCGAGCTGGCGGCCGATGTCGGCCTCGGCCGCCGCCTGCGAGACGAAGGTGACGGCGCCGGCGGTCATCGCCTTGCCGAAGCCGCCGAACATCGGGCGGTAGTGCACCGGCTGCGGCGTCGGGATGGAGGCGTTGGGATCGCCCATGGCCGCGGCGGCAATGGTGCCGCACTTCAGCACGATGTCGGGCTTCACACCGAAGAACATCGGCTTCCACAGCACGAGGTCGGCCAGCTTGCCGACATCCACGGATCCGATGACGTCGGCCATGCCGTGGGTGATTGCCGGGTTGATGGTGTACTTGGCGATGTAGCGCTTGACCCGGAAGTTGTCGTTCTCGCCGGTCTCCTCGGCCAGGCGGCCGCGCTGCTTCTTCATCTTGTCGGCGGTCTGCCAGGTGCGGATCAGCACTTCGCCGACGCGGCCCATGGCCTGGCTGTCGGAAGCGATCATCGAGAAGGCGCCGAGATCGTGCAGGATGTCCTCGGCGGCGATGGTCTCGCGGCGGATGCGGCTCTCGGCGAAGGCCAGGTCCTCGGGGATGCGCGGCGAGAGGTGGTGGCAGACCATGAGCATGTCGAGATGCTCGTCGATGGTGTTCACCGTGAAGGGCCGCGTCGGGTTGGTCGAGGACGGTAGCACGTTCATCTCGCCGCAGACCTTGATGATATCGGGCGCGTGGCCGCCGCCGGCGCCCTCGGTATGAAAGGCGTGAATGG
>DAIQBR010000037.1:13794-15813 GCA_036781105.1 Kiloniellaceae bacterium | reverse complement strand
CGCAAGGTCGCCAAGAATAATGTCGCCGGAAAGGCTGAAGGGGTTGCCCGCCAGACGGGCCGGCATTTCGTGCAGGCCCGGCGCCCCGAAACCTCCGTCGACGGCGACAGGCGCCGGCTTCGCCACCCCCTTCAGCGAGATGACGAGATTGCCGGAGGTAATGGCCGGGCCGGGCAGGGGCAGGAACTGTGCGAGGCCGCCCGCCGTGCGCAGTTCGGATTGCAGGTCGATGGAGGCCAGGGCGCCTTCAACCGACATCGCGCTGCTCGCCTCGACGGCCAGGTCGAGATCCTCGCCCTGGCCGTCGAGGGTCAGGGTGACTTCGGCCTGCCGCTCGGTAGCGTTTCCGGTCAGGCGGCCGCGGTCGATCTGCAGCGTTTGGCCGCCGGAAGGGGTGTAGGCCAGGTCGCTGAGATCGAGGTCGGCCTCAAGGCGCGGCAACCTGGCGGGCGCCTGGCTCACCTCCAGCCGGCCGGTCACGGTGCCCAGTTGGAAACCTTCCCAGGCGAAGCTTCCTTCGGCGACGGCGGACTTGAGTTGCAAGGCGCCATCGGCGTTGCGGCCGGCATTCAGGTCGGCCTTCAAGCGCCCGAGTTCGCTGTCGATTTCCAAGGCCGCCGTAGCCCGCAACGCGCCGTCATCGCCTTCGCTCAAGTCGCCTTCCAGATCGGCGGTCATCGGCCCCGAAGGCGTTTCGATCACGACCCTGGATTCCCGAAAGGCTATGTCCGGCAGCCGCAGGCGCACCGTCTCTTTCTTTGCCGCGTAGTTTTTCGGGCCGACAGGCTGCGCCGCGTCACGCGCCGCGAAAAGGCGGTCGACGAAAGCCTGCAGGCTGCCGAGCGGCGGCCCGTCTCCTGTTGCGTCAAGGTGCAGTGCCAAGCCGTGGATAACGACGGCATGGAGCGGCAGTTCGGCGGAGAAGACGTTCGGCTGCAATTGCAGGCGGTCAATCGTCAGTTCCCCCTTCGCGCCGAGAGTGATGTCGCTGACCCAGGTCACATCGGGGGACAGACTTTCGACCTCCAGCGACTGCACCTCTATCCCCTGGCTCTCCAGCCAGGTCTTCGCCGCCAGGGTCGCCAGCGGCGCCCGGAAGACCAGCAGCCCGCCGATCAGTAGGATCAGCACCAGGAGGATCACCAGCAGCACGCGGCCGAGGCGGAAGGAACGCTTTTTCTCGGGGGCTGGGGTCGCCATGGGCTCAGGCTAGCGCAGTCGGCAGGCCGGGGCGAAGGGCGAAAAGAATTGGGGCCGCTGCCTCCTCGGCAGCGGCCCCAGGTCCTCTTCAGGTTTTTGCGGCAGGGTTACCCGGCCGCTGCGGCGACGGCGCGCTTCAGCATCACGCTCACCAGGTTGGCGCGATACTCGGCAGAAGCGTGCAGATCGCTGTTCAGGCCGTCGGAAGCGACCTTCACCCCGGCGACCGCATCGGCCGCGAACTTGCCGCCCAGCGCGGATTCGGCCTCGCCGAGGCGGAACACGCAAGGGCCCGCGCCGGTCACCGCGACGCGCACGCCGGCCTTCCCCTTGCTGACCAGGACGCCGACGATGGCGTAGCGCGAGGCCGGATTGGCGAACTTCATGTAGGCCGCCTTCTCGGGGATCGGGAAGGCCACCGCGGTGACGATCTCGTCCTCGGCCAGGGCGGTCTCGAACATGCGGGTGAAGAAGTCGTCGGCCGGGATCTGGCGCTTGGTGGTGTGCACCGTGGCGCCGAGCCCGACCAGGCCCGCCGGATAGTCGGCCGCCGGGTCGTTGTTGGCGATGGAGCCGCCGATGGTGCCCCGATTGCGCACCTGCGGATCACCGATGCCGTCGGCCAGGGCCGCGAGGGCCGGGATCTTCTTCTTCACCGTGGCGTCGGCGGCCACCGTGGCGTGGGTGGTCATGGCGCCGATGACCAGGCTGCCGCCTTCCTCCTTGATGCCTTTCAAGGCCGAGATCTTGCCGAGATCGACGATGTCGGAGGGGCTGGCGAGGCGCTGCTTCATGGTCGGGATCAGCGTCATGCCGCCG
>DAIQBR010000037.1:11916-13784 GCA_036781105.1 Kiloniellaceae bacterium | reverse complement strand
CCATGATCTTGCCGTCGCTGGCGCCGGCAATGGCCTTCACCGCGTCATCCACGGAGGCGGGGCGATGGTGGGTAAAATCGTACATGGTCCTGGTCTCCCCTTATTCCGCGGCCTGGGCGTGCTGGTTTGCCAGCCGCCAGACTTTTTCCGCCGTCGCCGGCATGTCCATCGACAGGATGCCCAGCGCGTCGGTGATCGCATTGATGGTGGCCGCCGGTGCCGCGATGGCGCCGGCCTCGCCGCAGCCCTTCACGCCCAGCGGGTTGTGGGTGCAGGGGGTCTGCGTCATGCCGACCCGGAAGGACGGCAGGTCGTCGGCCCGCGGCATGCAGTAGTCCATGTAGGAGCCGGTCAGCAGCTGGCCGCTCTCCGCGTCGTAGACGCAGTTCTCGAGCAGCGCCTGGCCGACGCCCTGGGCGATGCCGCCGTGAACCTGGCCTTCCACCACCATCGGATTGATCACCTTGCCGAAGTCGTCCACCGCGACCCAGTCGACGATCTCCGTCACGCCCGTCGAGGGATCGATCTCCACCTCGCAGATGTGCACGCCGGCCGGATAGGTGAAGTTCAGCGGGTCGTAGAAGGCGGTTTCGTCGAGGCCGGGCTCGACGCCCTCCGGGTAGTTGTGCGGCACGTAGGCGGTGAAGGCGATCTCGGCGATGTTCTTCTCCTTGTCGGTGCCCTTGACCCGGAAGGTGCCCTTGTCGAACTCGACGTCCTCGACCGAGGCCTCCATCAGGTGGGCGGCGATCTTGCGGGACTTCTCGATGATCTTGTCGCAGGCCTTGGCGATGGCCGAGCCGCCGACCGCCAGGGAGCGCGAGCCGTAGGTGCCCATGCCCATGGGGATCGAGCCGGTGTCGCCGTGCACGATCTCGACGTTCTCCATCGGCACGCCCAGGGTGTCGCTGACCAGCTGCGCGAAGGTCGTCTCGTGGCCCTGGCCGTGGCTATGCGAGCCGGTGAAGATCGACACGCTGCCGGTGGCGTTGAAGCGCACCTGCGCCGATTCCCAGAGGCCGACGCCGGCGCCCAGCGAGCCGACCACCGCCGAGGGGGCGATGCCGCAGGCCTCGATGTAGGCGGAGAAGCCGATGCCGCGCAGCTTGCCGGCGGCCTCGGAAGCCTTCCGGCGCGCCGGGAAGCCCTTGTAGTCGATCATCTCCAGCGCCTTGTCCATCGAGGCGCCGTAGTTGCCGATGTCGTACTGCAGGGCGACCGGGGTCTGATAGGGGAACTGGTCCGGCTGGATGAAGTTGCGCCGGCGGATCTCCGCCGGGTCCAGCTTCATCTCGCGCGCCGCCACCTCGACCAGGCGCTCCACCACGTAGGTCGCTTCCGGCCGTCCGGCGCCGCGGTAGGCGTCGACCGGCGCGGTGTTGGTGAAGACCGACTTCACGTTGGCGAAGATCACCGGCGTGGTGTACTGGCCGGCGAGCAGCGTCGCGTAGAGGTAGGTCGGCACCGAGGTCGAGAAGCTGGAGAGGTAGGCGCCCATGTTGGCGGTGGTCTCCACCTTCATGCCCAGGAACTTGCCGTCCTTGTCCATGGCGAGCTGGGCGTGGGTGATGTGGTCGCGGCCGTGGGCGTCGGAGGAGAAGCTCTCCGAGCGCTCTGCGGTCCACTTCACCGGCGCGCGCACTTTCTTGGCCGCCCAGGTGCAGACGGTCTCCTCGGCGTAGCAGAAGATCTTGGAGCCGAAGCCGCCGCCGACATCCGGGGCGATGACCCTGAGCTTGTTCTCGTTGAGGCCGAGCACGAAGGCGCAGAGGATCAGCTTCAGCAGGTGCGGGTTCTGGCTGGTCGAATAGAGCGTGTAGCTGTCGGTGCCGCCGTCGTACTCGCCGATCGCCGCGCGCGGCTCCATG
>DAIQBR010000037.1:0-11877 GCA_036781105.1 Kiloniellaceae bacterium | reverse complement strand
CACGTGGGCCGCCTTGGCGAAGGCCGCGTCGACCTCGGACTCGTCGCCCAGGACCCAGTCGTAGCAGAGGTTGCCGGGCGCCTCGTCATGCAGCTGCGGGGCGCCGGACGCCAAGCCCTTGCCGAGGCTCGTCACGGAGGGGAGTTCCTCGTAATCGACCTCGACCGCTTCGCCGGCTTCCTTGGCCTGGGCGTAGGTCTTGGCGATCACCACGGCGACATGGTCGCCCACGTAGCGCACCTTGTCGCGGGCCAGGGGAAAGTGGGGCGGCGCCTTGTGCGGCTCGCCGTTGCGGTCGGTGACCACCCAGCCGCAGGGCAGTGAGCCCACCTTGTCGGCGGCCATGTCGGCGCCGGTGAAGACGGCCAGCACGCCGGGCGCCTTGGCCGCGGCGGCGGTGTCGACCTTCTTGATCTTGGCGTGGGCGTGCGGCGAGCGCACGAAGTAGGCGTAGACCTGGCCCGGGCGGTCGATGTCGTCGGTGTAGCGGCCCTGGCCGGTCAGGAAACGGAAGTCCTCGGTGCGCTTGACGCTGGCGCCAATTCCGGTGTCTGGCATGATCCTACCCCTTCATGTTCGCGGCGGCCGACTGGATGGCCTTGACGATGTTGTGATACCCGGTGCAGCGGCAGATGTTGCCCTCCAGCCACTCGCGGATTTCTTCCTCTTCGGGGTTGGGATTCTTCTTCAGCAGGTCGACGGCCGACATCACCATGCCCGGGGTGCAGAAGCCGCACTGCAGGCCGTGATTCTCGCGGAAAGCCTCCTGCATCGGATGCAATTCGCCGTTCTTGGCCAGACCCTCGATCGTGGTCACCTCGGCGCCGTCGGCCTGCAGGGCCAGTATGGTGCAGCTCTTCACGGACTCGCCGTCGACGTGGACCACGCAGGCGCCGCACTGGCTGGTGTCGCAGCCGACATGGGTGCCGGTGAGGTGCAGATTCTCACGCAGAAACTGAACCAGCAGGGTGCGGCCTTCGACCTCGCCGCTCACCGCCTTTCCATTGACTGTCATGGAGACGCTGGGCATCGGATATCTCCCTTTCCTTGCCTTTCCGGATGGTATGTCCGGACATTTTTTTTGTCTGCCTGCCGTGGACTTAACCTACCCAAGCCACCCGGCAAATTCCTTGCAACGTTGAAGTCTGTTGCCGCGCGCGCATTCGGTCAAGGGGCGCGGCATGTCGGTTTCATGAAAACTCGCGTATTTCCGGTAGCTTGCCCGAATTCGAGGTGGTCACAGCGCAAAGACGGCGATCAGCAGCAGCACGACGACCAGCAATCCGGTAACCCAGACGCCAATCGAGGCACCGGCGCCGACATCCTTGTCGGCATCGGCGGGTGAGGGGGCGGCCGCGGCAGGGGCAGGGGCCGGCCGGGCCGCGGGTGCCGCAGCCGGGCTCGGGGCGGCCGCGGCCGGTTCGGCCGCCGCGGCGGCGGCGCCGACCTGGGCGGCAAAGCGCGAGAAGAAGTCGTCGGCCATCTTCTTGGCGGTGCCGTCGATCAGGCGCGAGCCGATCTGCGCCAGCTTGCCGCCGACCTGGGCATCGACGTCGTAGCTCAGCAAAGTGGCGTCGCCGTCGTCCGACAGGCGCACCTTGGCGCCGCCCTTGGCGAAACCGGCGGCGCCGCCCTTGCCCTCGCCCTTGATGGTGTAGCCGTTGGGCGGGTCCAGGTCGCTGAGGGTCACCTCCCCGGCGAAACGCGCGGAGACCGGGCCCACCTTGGCTTTGACCTTGGCGGTGAAGGCAGTGTCGGAGGTCTTTTCGATCTCCTCGACGCCGGGGATGCAGGCGCGCAGCACCTCGACGTCGTTCAGCGCCTCCCACACGCTCTGGCGCGGAGCCTCGATACGGTATTGCCCGGTCATCTGCATGGTCTGATGGTATTCCCTGAGTGAATTGGCTGTCGGCATGAGAAAACGGGGCGCGCAGCACCCCTCGGGCCGGAGCGCCGGCCCGGGCCTCAGAATTGCCGCTCCGGCGCGCCGGTTCAAGTCCCCCCTTGGACTTAGAGGTTACCTCTTCGAAGGCTACCCCGGGTCGGCGGGCGGCGCCGGTGCTGGGGGCGTCAACCGCCGAGGAACAGGCGGCCGACCTCCGGATCCTGCAGCAGGATGTCGCCGCGATCGGCCATGGCGAGCTCGCCGGAGACCAGCACGTAGCCGATGTCGGCGAATTCCAGGCCTTTTTTGGCATTCTGCTCGACCATGATGATGGTCTTGCCGTCCTTGTGCTGCAGGTCCTCGAGGATTTCGAAGACCATGTCGATGAAGCGCGGCTCCAGGCCGATCGAGGGTTCATCGACCAGCAGGACCTCGGGATTCATCACCAGCGCGCGGGAGATTTCCAGCAGCCGGCGTTCGCCGCCCGACAGCACCTTGGCGGCATGGCGCCGCCGCTCGGCGAGGCGGGGGTATTTGTCGAAGATCTGCTCCGCCTTCTGCTTGGCATCGGCGGGCTTGTCCATCAGGTAGCCGCCCATCCAGAGGTTTTCCTCCACCGTCATGCCGGGGAAAACCGACTTGTCCTGCAGGATGTAGGCGACCCCGGCCGAGCGCAGCTTGTCCTTGGGCGACAGCTTGGTCACGTCGCGCCCGTTCACCACGACGCTACCGCCGTAGATGTTGGTGAAGCCGAAGATGGAATGCAGCACCGTCGACTTGCCGGCGCCGTTCGGCCCGATGAGGCAGAGCGACTGGCCCCTGGCGACCTGCAGGTTGAAATTGTGGAGGATTTGCATCTTGCCGTAGCCGGCGCGCAGGCCCTCGATCTTCACGAAGGGCTCGGCGCCGGCCAGGGCCGCCAGCTTCTCCACGGTGATGCCTTCGCCGCCCAGTTGGGCGGCCTGGCGGTTGACGTCCTCGACGGAGATGACCGTCTCGACGCCGCCCTTGCCGTAACCCTTCACCTGACGTTCATGGGCCTGGCGCGCCTCCGCCTGACTTCGGGATTCTTCGCGGCCCTCCATCAGTGCGCTCCCAGGTAGGCGTCGACCACGCGCTGGTCGTTCTGGATCTCGTCCGGACCGCCCTCGGCCAGCAGCTCGCCATGCGCCAGACAGTAGATGTGCTCGGCAAGATTCATAATGACCCGCATATTGTGCTCGATGACGAAGAGGGTGATGCCGAATTCCTCGTTGGCGCGCTTCAGGCGGTCGATGAGACCGTTGATCAGTGTCGGGTTGATGCCGGCCGTGGGCTCGTCGAGCAGCAGCACCTTGGGCTCGGACATTAGCGCCATGGCGAACTCCAGCAGCTTCTGCTGCCCGAAGGAGAGGTCGCCGGAAATGAGGTTGCGTTTCTGGTAGAGGCCGACGAACTCCAGCAGGGCCTCGGCCTTGTCCTTGGTCTCGCCGGAGTAGCCGCGGAACATGTCCACATAGCCCGCGTTGCGGTTCGGCATCGAGATCATCATGTTGCGCACGCAGTCCATCTTGGAATAGATGCGCGTCTGCTGGAATGTGCGCAGCAAGCCCAGGCGGGCGATCTGCGGCACCCGCAGGGAGGAAATCTCGCGTCCCTCGAACCTGATCGAGCCGCCGTCGATGGGGTGATAGCCGACGATGGAGTTGAACAGCGTGGTCTTGCCCGACCCGTTGGGGCCGATCAGTCCGGTGATCTTGCCGGACGTCACCGAGAGCGAGACTTCGTGGTTCGCGACCACACCGCCGAACGCCTTGGAGACGTCCTTGACCTCGATCATGACCCCGTTGGCTGCGGCGCTCATGAGGAGGCCTCCTGCGCCTTGGCGTTGCCGGCACTCGTGCGGTCATCGACGGTAATGCCGAAACGCTCCGGCCACTTGCGTTGCATCCAGCCCATGATTCCTTCCTGGAAGAAGACCACGTTCACCACGATGAGGAGCCCGAGGGCGACCCATTGCCAGCCGAGCAGGTAGGTCCAGGTGACCTCCTTGACGATGTGGAACAGGGTCGCCCCGATGACAGGCCCCCAGAGGGTGCCCTTGCCGCCAAGCAGGGCCATGACCACCATGAAGATGCCGAAGGTCGCCGCCGGGAAGGCGACTTCCAGCGGTTCGACGAAGCCGGTGAGATTGCCGAAAATCGCCCCCGACATGCCGAGGAAAAACGCGGCGATGGACCAGCCGACCAGCTTGTGGCGCAGGGTGCGGATGCCCATGGCCTCGGCCTTCTCCTCGTCGTCGCGAATGGCGTTGATCGCCAGGGCGAAGCGGGTGGCATAGAGCCAGCGCAGGAAGAGGAAGGTCGTGGCCGCCAGCAGCAGGAAAACGATGTAGAAAACGACTGACTTTTCATGCGGCTGCCCCGGGTAGACGGGCATTGCGATACCGCTGCCGCCGCCGATCCACTCCCAGGTGTTGGCCAGTTCGCGTGCCGCGAGCGCGATGCCAAGGGTACCGATGGCGAAGTAGGGCCCGCGCAGGCCGAAGACGATGCGCCCCAGCACGAGGGCGAGAAGCACACAGCCGATAGCGGCTGCGCCGGTGCCGAGTGCCAGGCTGAAGAAGTAGTCGCCGTAGTCGAGCACCAGCTGCTCGCCGCCGCGCGCCGAAGTATAGGCACGTACGTCGGTGAAGAGGCCGACCTGCACCACGGCGCAGATGTACATGCCGGCGCCGAAGAAGAAAATATTGCCCAGCGAATTGTATCCCATCTGTCCGCCGCAGATGTCCCAGGTCAGGGCGAAGAGGATCATCAGCCAGAGAAAGGCCATCTGGGTGGTGTAGGCGGGGAAGATGAAGGGCGCCGCCACCCCGAAACCGATGAACAGGGCGTAGATGTACCAGGGCGTGCGGTCGGCGTTGATCGCGATCTTGCGGCGGCCGCCGATGTCGCGGCCGGCGACGGATCCGGAGAACGTATTGTCGCTGGTCATGCTACTGCACCACCTGTCTGTGCTGCGCCAGCTGAATCTGGCGCCAGGAGAGCACCATTAGCAATAGGATCAGCGCGGTTGCCTGCTGGAATTCCAGGCCGAGGACGAAGCCGGAGTACTGCTCCGCCACACCGAGGCCGAGCCCGGCAATGATCACGCCGGGAATGTTGCCGAGGCCCGCGGCCGTGACGATGACGAAGGCGCGGATGGAATGCGGAATACCGTAGAAGGGCTGGATCACCCAGATCATGGAGACGAGTACGCCGGCGGCCCCGCAAATCGCGGCGTTGAGGGCATAGGTGAAGGCGTAGACCCGCTCGGTATCGATGCCCATGATCTTGGCCGCGCGCGGGTCCTGCGCCGTGGCCCGAATGGCTTGGCCCATTCGGCTTTTTTTCATGAAGACGATGACCGAGGCGGCCAGCAGGATACACAGGCCGAAGGAAATCAACTTGATGTCCGCGATAGTCACGAGGCCGCCGAACAGCCGGTTGGTGCCGAAGCCGGCGTCTGCCGTGCGTACCTCGGGACCGTAGGCCAAATTCAGGGCCTGCTGCACGATGAGGGCGATGCCGAAAGTCGCCAGCAGCGAGGTGAAGAGGTCGCGCGTAATGACCCATTTGATGACCAGCAGGTAGACCACCCAGCCGAAAACGAACATCAGTCCGAAGACCAGGGGTAGCGACAGAACGGGATGAACGCCGAGGGTACCGAAGTGCCAGGCGAAGTAGCCGCCCATGATGACGTATTCGCCCTGCGCCAGGTTCTTTACGTTCATCACGCCCCACACGAGGGCGAGACCGTAGGCGGCGAGGACGAAGATGGCGCCGACGAAGAGACCGTCCAGCAAAAGCTGGATATTGAGAACGGGGGCCAGCTGGGTCAGCAAGCTGAGATTATCGAGCATAGGATTCCTTCGCCCTACTTGTCCCGAAGGAGAGGATCAAAACACTTGCCCCCGCCCTGGTGGGCGGGGGCAAGCAGGGGCGAACTCTCAGTACATCGCCTCGCGGGGCCAGACCAGGTCGTGGGAGGCCCACTTGGACGGGGCGACCACGTTGTAGTTGCCATCCTGGATCTGACGCAGAACCATCGGCTTGGCGATGTTGTTGCCGGCTTCAGAGAACTTGATGGCGCCGTAGAAGGTCTCCATGTCGGTCGCCGCGAGAGCGTCGCGCACCTTCGAGGTATCAAAGGAGTTGGCCCGCTCGAACGCGTCCTTCCAGACCAGCACCGCGGCCGAGGCCTGGGCCGTCTGGTAGGGCACCGCGGTGTAGTCCGGATAGGCTTCCTTGACTGCCTTGTCGTAGTCGGCGGCCGAGCCGAAGTACTTGTCGGAGTAGCTCAGCGTCTCGGCCCACTGGGTCGGGCAGAGATAACCATCCGCAGCAGCACCGAACTGACCGGTCACGTCGGCACCCTCACAGTGGGTCATGGCGATCATCGGCACCTCGACCTGCAGTTCCTTGATCTGCCGTGCTGCGGTCACCGCGCCCTTGTTGTGGCCGGAGATCACCAGCAGGTCGGGCTTCAGGGCTTTCACCTTGGTCAGGCTCGCCGAGATGTCCGACAGGTCGGCCGGCATCTTGTCGTCGATGACGGTCTGCATGCCGTACTTCTTCATGTTCTCGACCACGCCGGCACGGACGTCGAGCGAGAAGGCGTCACCCTCGAAGATCATTGCAACGCGCAGATCCGACGGGCTCTTGCCGTTCTTCTCGGCAACCTCGGCGGCGAGATCGATAGCGCTGGAGAGATACTGCTCCGACGTCGAGAGCACCGCGAAGAGATACCTGTAGCCCTCGTTGAAGAGCGCGCGGGAGGCGCCCTCGGCCTCGACCATCGGCACCTGGTACTTCTCGGTCACCGGCGCGGCGGCAATGGTGGTCGCCGAGCTGTAGGGGCCGAGGATGTAGTCGACGCCGTCCTGCTCGATAAGGCGCTCCAGCAGCTGCGCGGTACGGGCCGGAGTCGATTCGTCGTCGTAGTACTTGACTGCGAGCTTGTACTGCTTGCCGTCGACGGTGACCCCGCCCATCTCGTTGATCTTTTTGATCGCGAGATCGTAGCCGTTCTGGGTGTCGATGCCGTTGGAGGAGTACTTGCCGGTCAGCGAGATCGCCGAGCCGAGAGTGATGGTGTCGCCTTCGACCTTGGCGGCAGCCGGGCCGGCGGCAATCAGACCCGCCGCGGCGCCGGCGAGGACAAGGCCCGAGAGGGCGCGGGGCATAATGGTTTTGCGAGCCCGGACGGGCTCCGTACGATAGGTCATTTATTGCCTCCCATTATTCCGAGCGGGGGTTCCGCTCAGTTCCGTTCTGCGACCTTGTTGGCGCAGTTGGAGAGAATAATAGAGAGGCCGCGTTCTGACGCAAGCCTTGCAAGTGACGACTTGTATTAGAGTGGTCTGATAAATGGACCTGAAAGCGGTGAAGCCCGCGGAAAGCTATGGCTTCGCGGCTGCAGCAAAGCAGCCTCTGACGGTACGCGAATGACTGTTTCCGGCCACGCCCGCCGGGTGGAGAATCGGGTCGGGTATCGGCAGAATTGGGCGGCCAATCAAGGCCGGTCCGACCGCATTTCACAGCGGCCGTGGTGCGTTCCAAAGAAGCGTGCAGACGCGAAGGGAACCGGGCGATCAGGGACGGTCAGAAGATACTGACAACCACGTAGCCGATGAACAGCACGGCGACCCACAGCGCGGCGGCGCCGATCGCCCAGTCGCGGGCGAGCAGGCCGTCGCGGGCGCTCTCCGCCACATCCTCGTCGTCCGGCCTGGGCGCCAGGAGGGAGCGCGTGGGCGGATGCAGCACCGCATGCACGCCCTGCAGCAGCGCGTCCAGCACCCTCTTCAGCGCGGCGAGGACGGCGAGGGCTGCCCCGCCCGCCTGCACCAGGGCGACCCGCCAGAACCAGTCGAAGTCCAGGCTGATGGTGAGCGTGCGCTTCATCAGCGGCAGCAGCAGGAAGAAAGCGAGGCCGGAGAACAGCAGGAGCTGCAGGTAGTAGACGACCTTGGCGCCCTTGTAGGCCACGTAGTCGACCGGATAGGGCAGCAGGTCGTAGAGCGGCTGCGGGTAGACGCCGATCAGGATGCAAAGCGCCGCAAAGATCACCATCGCGAGGCCCATGTTCCAGGGCGCGTCCTTGGGGCGCAGGCCGGAATCCTTCTGGAAGAACACGAACCAGGGGAACTTGATGCCGGCATGCAGGAAGACGCCGGCCGAGGCGGCGGCGAGCAGCATGTAGACCAGGCCCAGGTGCTCGTTGGCCGCGGCCTCGGAGATCATCGTCTTGGTGGTGAAGCCGGAGGTGAGCGGGAAGCCGGAGATCGCCAGCGCCCCGATGATGCCGCAGGCCGCCGTCAGCGGCATGGTGCGGAACAGGCCGCCGACCTCGGTGCAGAGATGCTTGCCGGTGCGGTAGACCACGGTGCCGGCGCTCATCAGCAGCAGCGCCTTGTAGATGATGTGCGCGAAGGCGTGGGCGGCGGCGCCGTTCAGCGCCATCTCGGTGCCGATGCCGATGGCGCAGACCATGAAGCCGACCTGGTTCACGATCGAGTAGGCCAGAATGCGGCGCACGTTGTTTTCCAGCAGGGCGTAGATGATGCCGTACATCACCATGTAGAGGCCGACGCCGATCAGCACCGGCTCGCCCGGGAACAGCAGGATCAGCGCCATGACCGCCGTCTTGGTGGTAAAGGCGGAGAGGAAGACCGAACCGGTCGGGCTGGCTTCCGGGTAGGCGTCGGCGAGCCAGGCCGAGACCGGCGGCGCGGCGGCGTTGACCAGCAGGCCGATCAGCACCATCCAGGTCGCCGGATCGACCGCACGCAGCGGCTGTACCGCCAGCGAGCCGCTCTGCACGATGACACCGACGATCCCCACCATCAGGATCACGCCGCCCAGCAGGTGCATCACGGCGTAGCGGAAGCCGGCGCGGCGCGCCCCGGGCGTGCCGCCGCACAGCACCACCAGGGTGGAAAACAGCGCCATGATCTCCCAGTAGATGAACAGGGTGACGAGGTCGCCGGCGAAGCTGCAGCCGATGGCGCCGGCGGCATAGGCATGGGCGGCGGCGAGTTCCTGCCAGCGCGCCTGGCGGAAGGCGAAGAGCCCGCCGGTGAAGGCCATCAGCGCGAATATCGTGGCGAACAGCCGGCGCAGCGGGCTGCCTTCCAGCGGCGTGAGCTGGTAGTCGAGGAACGGCAGGCTGGCGACCGCCCCGTCGGGCACCTGCCAGATCGCCCAGAGGGTGAGCAGCGGCGCCACCAGGACCACCGCGCTGCGCAGGTGGCCGCGCGCCGGCCCGACCAGCAGGGCGCCGAGGAAGAGAATGAAGGCGGGCGCCAGCCACTCAGTCATTGCGCGCGCCTCCGTTTTGCTCGCCGGAGCCATCGGGGACGTAGTAGTCATCCGGGCGCTTCAGGAAGAAGCCGAGGCCCTTGGCGACCAGCACCATGGCGAGGCAGGAAAGGAAGCCGTAGACGGCGCCGAAGCCGATCCAGCCGTCCACGCCGAAGTGGCCGTCGGTGCCGGTCAGGAATTGAACGGCGACCGTCACCACCAGGATCGCGATGAAGACCTTCCACAGCAGCCGGATGCTGTCCGGACGCACCAGCCAGTGGTCGTCTTTGGGATTCGTCATGGCAAAC
Organism: Kiloniellaceae bacterium; assembly: GCA_036781105.1. GTDB lineage: Bacteria > Pseudomonadota > Alphaproteobacteria > Kiloniellales > Kiloniellaceae > Pelagibius. Next base: position 2,362 of record DAIQBR010000037.1, on the reverse strand, counting down.
CTACCGGAATCTCGTTGGCGAGCCTGAGCGCCGGCTGGTGGAAGAAGAAGAAGGCAATGGTCAGGCCCGCGGTAATGGTCAGCGCCAGGACGGCGGCGAAGGGCGCCTCGCCATGGTCCTTTTTCACCGGCGAGGCCGCCGCGGCGCCGGCGCTGCCCGGCGAGGGTTCCTCGCTGACGAACCAGGCCAGCACGATGATCGGCAGGAAGTAGGCCGCGTTCAGCGCGGTGCTGAGGATGATGGTCGCCATGGCGGCATAACTCTCGGCCTCGTAGGCGCCGGCCAGCAGGTACCACTTGGAGATGAAGCCGCCGGTCGGCGGCACCCCGATCATACTGAGCGCGCCGATGGTGAAGGCGGCCATGGTCCAGGGCATGCGCCGGCCGATGCCGCGCAGCTGATGGACTTCGGTCTTCTTCGAGGCGGTGTAGATCGCGCCGGCGGCGAAGAAGAGGGTAATCTTGGCGAAAGCGTGGGCGGCGATGTGCAGCACGGCGCCGACCTCGGCCAGCGGCTTAAAGAGCGCGGCGGCCAGCACCACGTAGGAAAGCTGCGAGCAGGTCGAGTAGGCGAGCAGGCGCTTCAGGTTCTGCTGGCGCAGGGCGACCAGGCTGCCGGCCAGGACGGTGAAGGCGGCGGCGTAGAGCAGCCAGTCGGCGCTGGGGGTCGCGGCCAGGAAGTCCACGCCGAAGATGTAGAAGATGACCTTCAGGATGGTGAAGACGCCGGCCTTCACCACGGCGACGGCATGCAGCAGAGCGCTGACCGGCGTCGGCGCCACCATGGCGGCAGGCAGCCAGCGGTGCACCGGCATGATCGCCGCCTTGCCGATGCCGAAGGCGAAGAGGGCGAGCAGGACGCCGACCGCCGGGCCGCTGATGTTGCCGGCCAGGATCCCGCCGGCGGTGAAGTCGCCGGTACCGGCGACGCCGTAGGTCCAGATGATCGCCGGCAGAAGCAGGCCGATGGAGGTCACCAGCAGCAGGCCCAGGTAGACGCGGGCCGAGCGCACCGAGTTCTCGTCGCCCTTGTGGGTGACCAGCGGATAGGTCGAGAGCGTGAGGGCTTCGTAGAAGAGATAAAGCGTGAAGAGATTCGCCGCGAAGGCGACGCCTATGGCGGCGACGATGGCGAGCGCGAAGAAAGCGTAGAAGCGGGTCTGGTGCTTCTCGTTGTTGCCGCGCATGTAGCCGATGGAATAGAGCGAATTCACGATCCACAGCCCCGAGGCGATGGTCGCGAAGAGCATGCCCAGCGGCTCGACCTCGAAAGCGAGGTCGATACCCGGCACCACCGTGGCGAGGTGCAGGGCAGGGCGCGCGCCCGCCATCACGTCAGGCAGCAGGCTCATCACGATTACTGCCAGCAGGACAGCGGTGATAAGGGTCACCGCCTCGCGCAGGTTGGCGTTGAAGCGTCCGGCCAGCAGGATGCCGAGGGTTCCCGCTATGGGCAGCAGGAGTGCCGCGAGGATGGATGTCTCTGGGCTCATGTCGCGCGGCTCATGGCAGGTGCTGCAGCAGCGTGGCCGCCGCCGCCTCGGAGAGTTCGATCGGCAGGCCGGGGAGCAGACCGAAGTAGATGTTGGCGAGCACGGCGGCCCAGGTCACGGCCAGCAGCATCGGCGGCGCCTCGCGCAGGCCCTCCGGCCCACCCGCGCGCGGGCTGTGGAAGTAAGCGGCCTCCACCACGCGCCAGACGTAGACCACCGCCATCAGCGAGCCGACCAGCACCACGGCCACCACGGCGATGCCCAGGTTGCCCTCGGCCAGGGCGGCGGAGATCAGCAGCCACTTGCTGATGAAGCCGGCGGTGCCGGGGATGCCGATGAGGCTGAGGCCGCCAGGACGAAAGCGGCCATGGTCCAGGGCATGCGCTTGGCGGCGCCAGCCAGGTCGCCGAGCGTGAGGCCCTGGAAGTGCATGCCCAGGCCGGCGACGGCGAGGAACAGCGCGCCCTTGGCGAGCGCATGATTGAAAATGTGGATGATACCGGCGGAGAGCCCGGCGGCGCTCAGCAGGCTGACGCCCAGCATGATGTAGCCGATCTGGGCGACCGAGGAATAGGCCAGCAGGCGCTTCAGGTTGCGCTCCATCATGGCGACGCCTGAGGCCAGCAGGATGGCGAGCAGGGCCAGTGGCATGAGGAAATGGGAGAACTGCAGTTCGTGGCCGGGGATGTTGCCCTGGAAGACCAGGAAGTCGAAGCGCAGCAGCACGTAGACCTGCACCTTGGTGGCACAGGCGGCGAGGAAGATGGTGACGGCGTGCGGCGCGTAGGTATAGGCGTTGGGCAGCCAGGCGTGCAGCGGGAAGACCGCGGCCTTCAGGGCCAGGCCGACGATGATGAAGCCGCCGGCCGC
>DAIQBR010000036.1:3106-15830 GCA_036781105.1 Kiloniellaceae bacterium | reverse complement strand
GCCGCGAGGGCATGATGATCGTGTTCTTCACCGGCATCGGCGCCGCCTCGATCCTGGCCGGCTTCGCCACCACGCCGCTGGAGCTCGGCGCCTGCCTCTTCCTGGTCGGCGTCTTCGCCTCGATCTACCACCCGGTCGGCATCGCCATGGTGGTGCACGGCCGCCACAAGACCGGTATGCCCTTGGCGGTAAACGGGGTTTTCGGCAACCTGGGGGTCGCCTCGGCGGCCCTGGCCGCCGGCTTCCTGATCGACCGCGCCGGCTGGCAGTCCGCCTTCCTGCTGCCGGGCGTGGTCTCCATCGCGCTCGGCGCCGGCTACGCCCTCCTGGTGTGGTCCGGCCGCCATGCCCGCGCCGAGGCGGTCCGCAGCGGCGCCGCGGCCAGGCGCGCGGCCACCGGCACCGCGACGGTCGAGCGCGCCACGGTGGTGCGGGTCTTCGCCATCATCTTCCTGACCACGGCGATGGGCAGCATGATCTTCCAGTGCATGACCTTCGCCCTGCCCAAGGTCTTCGACGAGCGCCTCGCCGGCTTCGCCGCCTCGCCCACCGAGGTCGGCTGGTGGGCCTTCGTGGTCTTCGCCGCCGCCGCCTTCGCCCAGCTCGGGGTCGGCTACCTGGTCGACCGCCACTCGGCGCGCACCGTCTTCCTCTTCGTCGCCGGCCTGCAGGCGCCGCTCTTCGTGCTGATCATGAACCTGGCCGGCGTGCCCGCCCTGGTGACGGCCCTGGGCTTCATGCTGCTGGTGTTCGGCCAGATCCCGATCAACGACGTGCTGGTCGGCCGCATCAGCAAGAGCGAGTGGCGCAGCCGCGCCTTCGCCGCCCGCCTCATCGTCGGCTTCGGCATCAGCTCGACGGCGATCCCGCTGATCTCCTTCGTCTACCGCGAGTGGGGCTTCGCCACCCTCTTCGCCATCATGGCCGCCCTCGCCGCGGCGATCTGCTTCGCCGTGAGCTTCCTGCCGCGCCGCGGCGTCGTGCTGGCGCAGCAGGACGCACCGGCGGAGTAGCCGCTGCGGCGCATTTCTTCGCATCGAGGGTGGACCCCGATGGCCGCGGCCCCTACGTATCTCCCGGGCCCCCGACAAGGCGGCCACAGTCGAAGTGTGTCCTTTACCAGATCCAGGAGTTCAGCGATGTCGGAGAAGACTCATAGCGCCACCGTCTCCATGGCCGGCGAGCCCTATGCCGCCAAGGTCGGCGAGGTCACCATCGCGCTCAGCGACCGCGCCATGATCCTGGAGGAAGTCAACGGCGAGAAGAGCTACAAGCCGGTGGTCTACTTCCCGCAGGACGACATCGAGCCCGAGGTGCTGCAGCCCAGCGACCATCAGACCCACTGCCCGATCAAGGGCGATGCCCGCTACTTCAGCGTGAAGGCGAACGGTGAAGTGCTGGAGAACGCCGCCTGGTTCTACCCGGACCCGCACCGCATGGTGCGCGCGGTGAAGAACTACGTCGCCTTCTACCCCGACAAGGTGAGCGTCGAGAAGACGGGGTGAGGCGGCTCTGTGCGGGCGGAGCCTCGTCCTTCGAGACGCACTGCTGCGCAGCGCTCCTCAGGATGAGGCTCACTCTCAAACCTCATCCTGAGGAGGCGCGCGAGCGCCGTCTCGAAGGATTGGCGGCTTCTCCCGGCGCCGCCTAGATCAGGCGCTTGCGGAGCTGGGAGGAGATGATGTCGATGACCGAAACGACGACCACCACCACGACGATGACGGCGGCGGCGCGGTCGTACTGGAAGGCGCGGAAGGATTCGTAGAAGGTGAAGCCGATGCCGCCGGCGCCGACGATGCCGAGCACGGTGGCCGAGCGCACCAGGGTCTCGAAGCGGTAGAGCGAGAAACTGCTCCACAGCGGCAGCACCTGCGGGATGACACCGTAGATGACCTGCTGCAGGCGGCTGGCGCCGGTGGCGCGGATGCCCTCGACCGGGCGCGGGTCGATCGCCTCTACGGCCTCCGAGAAGAGCTTCGAGATGACGCCAAGGTTATGGACGAAGAGCGCCATGACGCCGGCGAAGGGGCCGAGGCCGACGGCGGCGACGAAGAGGATGGCGAAGACCAGCTCGTTGATGGCGCGGGCGGCGTCCATCAGGCGGCGCATCGGCTGCACGATCCAGACCGGCGCGATGTTGTTGGACGACAGGAGGCCGCAGGGCACACCGACGATGATGGACAGCACCGAGCCCCAGAGCGCGATCTGCACGGTTTCGATCATCTTCTCGACGAAAAGGCCGATGTCGGTGAAGTCGGGCCGCAGGAAATCGCTGATGAAGATCGCCATGTTGCCGGCGTCGGTGACGAGGAAGGTCCAGTTGTCGACCTCCGCCGGGTAGTAGGAGACGCCGAGCAGCACCGCGATGATGAGCGCCACGCTGGCGCGGTTGAGGAAGCCGGTCCAGCGCGGCTTCAGCGCCTCGCGCACCTCCGCCGAGAGATCCTGCGGCCGGACGGCGCCCGCCGTGGCGCTGCGGGGGGAAGTGGCGGAGGCGAGGCTCATATCGGAAAAATCCCGGAGAAGAGATGCGGGGCCCGGGAGGGATGCCATAAGCACCCGCCCCCGGGGTCCCGCGGCCAGACGTTTTAGTAACCGGCCTGGCCGACGATCTTGGCGTAGCCCTGCAGCTTGGCCAGTTCTTCCTCAGCCGCCTTCACCGCGGCGGCGTCGCCGGCCTGCTCGGCCTTCAGCTTGGCCTTGAAGGCCTCGATCTGGCGCACGTCGAGCAGCTGTGCGTTGGACGAAGCGAGGAACGGCCCCCAGCCGTCGGAGGTCTTGGCCAGCACCGCACGCTCGCGCTTCACCTTCTCCTCATCGCCGAAGCGGCCGTACTGCATGAAGAAGTAGTAGATCTTCTGCTTGGCTTCCTCGTCGAGGTCCTTGCGCCAGACCATCGGGTCGGAGGGGATCATCGGCGAGCGCCAGATCTCCTTGATGTTGGCGGCGGCTTCCGGGTTGGTCTTGCCGAGGCGGTCGTAGATCGACTCGGTGTTGTTGGTGGCCACGTCGACCTTGCCGGCGGCAACCGCCATGGCGTTGCCTTCGTGGTTGGAGTTGACGACCCGCGCGAAGCAGTCCTCCGGCGTCTGGTTGTTCAGCGCCCAGACGTAGTAGCCGGGGATCGCGAAGCCGGAGGTGGAGTTCGGGTCGCCGTTGCCGAAGGTCAGCGTCTTGTCGCACTTCAGCACGTCGTCCAGCGAGTTGATCTTGCTGTCCTTGTTCACGATGAGCAGCGAGTAGTAGCCCTTGGATCCGTCGTCCTTGATGGTCTGGGCGAAGACCTCGCCGCCGGCACGGTCGACCGCCTCGATGGCCGACTTGTTGCCGAACCAGGCGACATCCACCTTGCCGAAGCGCATGCCCTCGATAACGCCCGCGTAGTCCGAGGCGAAGAAGGGGTTCACCTTCACGCCGAGGGACTTTTCCATGTCCTCGAGGAAGGGACCGAAGGAGGCCTGTAGCGCGGAAGAGGACTCCGTCGAGATGATGCCGAAGTTGAGTTCCTCCGGCATTTCGGCCCGGGCGGCGGTGGCGCCCAGCGTCACGGCCAGCGCGAGGCCGGCGGCGGTTGCGGTAAGGGTCTTGAGCATCGGTTACTCCTGTTTGACTGATGCGGGTCTGCGAAGGTTTCTAGGCGGTGGCCGCGACGCGCGCGGCGAGATCCTCGTCGTGGTCGAGACCGTTGCCCGGACGCGGCGCGGCACCCGGCCGGGCCGGGGCGTTCCTGGGGCCGCCCCCGGTGGCTCCCTGGGCGGGACGCCCTTTCACGAGATCGAGGCTGCCGTCTTCGACGTCGTAGAGGTCGGCGATGTCGGCGGGGGTGATGCCGCTGGTCGGCCCGTTGTGGATCACCCGGCCGTCCTTCAGGGCGATGATGCGGTCGCAGTGCTCGAAGGCGTGGTCGATCTGGTGCAGCGAGACGATGACCGTCGTCCTGTCCTGGCGGTTGATCTCCCTCAGCGTCGACATGATGAGCCTGGCCGAGGCCGGGTCGAGCGAGGCGATGGGCTCGTCGGCGAGGATGAGGCGGGCCTCCTGGGTCAGCACGCGGGCGATGGCGCCGCGCTGCTGCTGGCCGCCGGAGAGCGTCGAGGCGCGCTGGTGCGCCTGCGCGATGAGGCCGACGCGCTCCAGCGCGGTCAGTGCCTTCACCCGGTCGGCGCGGGGAAAGAGGCCGAGAGTGCCGCGCCAGCGCGCCACGCGGCCGAGCCGGCCGGCCAGCACGTTCGTCAGCAAGGAGAGGCGGTTGACCAGGTTGAACTGCTGGAAGATGACGCCGACGTCGCGGCGCAGCGGCGCGCAGTGCTCGCTGAAGCGGCCGTCGGTCTGGGTTTCCCGGCCGAACAGCGCGATGTTGCCTTCGGTGCCGCGGTCCATGCGCTCCAACCCGCAGATCAGCCGGATGAGCGTCGACTTGCCGGAGCCGGAGGCGCCGATCAGGCCGACCATCTCGCCCTCGGGGACCTGCAGATCGACGCCGTGCAGAACGGTCTTCTTGCCGAACGACTTGCGGACGCGCGAAAGCGCTATGACGGTCATGCAGGCGGCCCCCTGAGCCAGACTCGGCGTTGCGGTTCGCCTCAAGGACTACAGGGGAGGTGTGACGCTATGATGACTCCTCTGCGTCGCTTTCTTTGCGATCGCCCGATTGCCGAGCGGATCGCCCGCCGGCGTGCATCGCCTAGAGCTCGACCCAGGCCCTGGCCGCCGCCGAACGATGCAGCGCGTCCATGACACGCTCGGTCTGCAGCGCCTCCTCGAAGGTGGGCTGCAGCGGTTCGTTGCCCGCCAGACCGCGCAGGAGGTGGCCGACCTCGGCGATCTTCAGTTCGTTGAAGCCCAGGCTGTGGCCCGGCGCCGGCGTGAAGTCGCCGTAGGGCGGATGTGCCGGCGCGGAGAGGATGGTCTTGAACCCCTGCTCGGCCTTCGGCCCCGTGGCCTGGTAGAGCTGCAGCTCGTTCATGCGCTCCTGGTCGAACAGCAGACTGCCGGCACTGCCGTGCACCTCCCAGGCGAAGTGACTCTTGCGGCCCCAGGCTATGCGGCTGGACTGCAGCGTGCCGGAGAAGCCGCCGGTAAAGCGCAGCAGTGCTGAGACGGTGTCGTCGTTCTCGACCTCGCCTTGCCCGCCCTCCGGCCGCGGGCGGAGGCGATGCATGGTGGTAAAGTCGGCCATCACCGCGCCGATCGGCCCGCAGAGGAACAGCGCCATGTTGACGAGGTGGCTGCCGAGGTCGCCGAGCGCGCCGGAGCCGGCCTTGGCCCGCTCCATGCGCCAAGTGTGCGGCAGTTCCGGGTCGGCAAGGTAGTCCTCGTCGAAAGCGCCGCGAAACTGCACGACGCGGCCGATGGCCCCGGCCTGGATGAGGCGCCGGGCGTGGATGACGGCCGGGTTGCGGGTGTAGTTGTAGCCGACCAGCGACTTGACGCCGGCCTCGCGCACCGCCGCCGCCATGGCCTCAGCATCGGCCAGGGTGAGCGCCATCGGCTTCTCGCAGTAAACGTGCTTGCCGTGGCGCGCCGCCGCGATCGCCATTTCGGCATGCAGGCTGTTGGGCGTGGTGATGGCGACCAGGTCGACGGCCGGGTCGGCCACCAGGGCGCGCCAGTCGTCCGTCGAGCGCGCGAAACCGAAGGCGGCGGCGCGTTCCGCGGCCCGCGCCGCCGGAACGTCGCAGAGCAGTTCCAGACGCGGGCGCGGCACCAGCCCGAAGACGGTGCCCACGGCGGCGTAGGCGAGCGCATGGCACTTGCCCATGAAGCCGCTGCCGATGAGGCCGATGCCGAGAGAGTCCAAGGCGCTCAGTCCCGCACCATGATCGCGCTCATACCGTGCCGCCGAGCGATTCGGAGAGCTGCTGCAGTTCCTTGCCGCCGGCCATGAGGTTCTGCAGTTCCTCCATCGAGACCTCGCCCTTGGCGTAGGTGCCCAGGGTCTGGCCGCGGTTCAGCACGGTAAAGCGGTCGCCCACCGCCACGGCATGGCGCACGTTGTGGGTGATGAAGATCACGCCCAGGCCCTTGCCGCGGACCTGGTCGATGTACTTCAGCACCATGGAAGTCTGCGCCACCCCGAGCGCCGAGGTCGGCTCGTCGAGGATCAGCACCTTGGCCCCGAAGTAGACCGCGCGGGCAATGGCGACGCACTGGCGCCGGAGAGCGTGCCCACCGCCTGCTGCGGGTCACGCACGTCGATGCCGATGCGCGCCATCTCGTCGTGGGTGACCCTGTCGGCCAGGGCGAAGTCGATGCGCCGGAAGGGACCGAAGCCCTTTACCGGCTCGCGCCCCATGAAGAAGTTCCGCGTCACCGACATCAGCGGGATCATCGCGAGGTCCTGGTAGACCGTGGCAATACCGGCGTCCAGGGCATCGCGCGGACTGTCGAAAGCGACGGCCCGGCCATCGACGCGCAGTTCGCCGGCGGTCGGCTTGAACACGCCGGCCAGGGTCTTGATCAGCGTCGACTTGCCGGCCCCGTTGTCGCCCAGCAGGCAATGCACCTGGCCGCGCCCGACCTCCAGGGAGACGCCGTTGAGCGCGATCACCGAGCCGAAGTGCTTGACGAGGTCGCGCACCTCGATAAGGGCGCCGCCGGAGGTGCCGTTCGTGCCGCCGCCCTGCATCTTACCGCTCCCCCGTCGCGCGCTTGCGGATGAAATCGTTGAACAGCACCGCCGTCAGCAGCATGCCGCCGAGGAAGACGAGGTACCAGTCCTGGTCGATGGTGGTGTAGGTCAGGCCGATCAGCACCATGCCGAAGATGATCGCACCGATCGCCGCGCCGATGGCAGAGCCGTAACCGCCGGTCAAGAGGCAGCCGCCGATAACCGCGGCGATGATCGCCTCGAATTCCTTCTGGAAACCGCGCCGCGCGTCGGTCGAGCCGGCGTCGAGCACGGTAAGGATGGCAACCAGGGCGGCGCAGCAGGCGGTGAGAATGAAGAGAATGGTTTTCACCCGGTTGACGGCGACACCCGAGTTGCGCGCCGCCGCGGCATCACCGCCGGCCGCGAAGATCCAGTTGCCGAAGCGGGTGCGCACCAGAACCCAGGTCGCCACCGCGGCCAGGAGAACGAACCACAACACCTCCACCGGCACGCCCTGCACCTTGGGCAGGCCGTTGGCGAAGGTGTCGACCATGCCGCGCTCGGCCATCCAGGCGAAGAAGCCCTCGAAGGCATCGCCGGAGAACAGGCCGATGATCGGCGATCCCTCGACGGCCTCCTTCACGCCGCGCAGCTGCGTGGAGCCGCCGGTCGCCCACTTGAGGCCGACCAGCGTCATGCCGCGCAGGATGAAGAGGAACGCCAGGGTGACGATGAACGACGGCAGCCCGGTGCGCAGCACGATCTGACCGTTGAATGCGCCCATGGCCGCCGCCAGCACGAAGGTGATGACGATGGCGCCGGACAGCGGGATATGGAAGACCACCAGGCAGGCACCGAAGATCAGGCCGGCGAAGGCCACCATCGAGCCGACGGAGAGGTCGAACTCGCCGCCGACCATCAGCAACGACGCACCGATGGCGAGGATCCCGAGCTGCGCCGCCGGGGCCATGAAGTTCATCACCCCGGCCAGGGTGAACATGGCCGGATTGGCGGTGAACAGGAAGAAGATGGTGACCAGGATGAGGCCGGCGACGGCTCCCAGCTCCGGACGGCGCATCAACTTGACGACAAGGGTCGTCTCGCGCAGCCGCTCGTCCGGCGCAGGATTGCCGCCGCCATCCACTGCATTTCCAACCATAGGCATCACTCCGCCGATGGACTCCGGCGCGCGCCCGGCGCGCCCCAAGACCGCACGCTCCAGGAGCAGCGTCCCCGCGGCATTTTCAGCTGCCGCGGGGACGCGCCCTCATGCTGCAGGATCAGCGGATGCCTTTGGCCGAGAGATCGACCACCTGTCCCGCCTTCTCCTTGGTGATCAGGTTCGGGCCGGAGGGCACGTTGCCGCCGGGCACCAGGCCGAAGCGCGCATGGTTGGCCAGGAACACCACCGGCAGGTAGCCCTGCAGGTACTGCTGCTGGTCAATGGCAAAGGCCGCCTTGCCGTCGGCCACCGCCTTCAGGAAGTCGGCGGACATATCGAAGGTCCCGATGTTGACCTTGCCGAGCTTGCCGGTTTCCGACAGCGCAGCCAGGGCGGGTTCGCCGGCAGTGCCGGCACCGAGGGTCAGGACGGTGTCGACCGCAGCGTCGGACTCCAGCGCCGCCTTGACCTTGGACTTGACCTCCGCCGGATCCTGCGACACCGGCAGCACGGTGACCGGACCGCCGAAGCCGTCGGCAAAGCCCTGGCACCGCAGATCGAGCGCAACGTTGCCGACCTCCTGGTTGACGCAGATCCCCTTCTTACCGCCGAGCTCGGCCAGCTTGGCGCCGGCCGCCTTGCCGGCGTCGTATTCTTCCTGCCCGACATGCAGCAGCGCGCCGAGCTTGGCCGACACGTCGGAGCCGGAGTTCATGGAGATGACCGGGATGCCGGCAGCCACGGCCTTTTGGATGGCCGGGCCGAGAGCGTCGGCATCGGGGATCGAGACGATCAGCCCGTCCGGTTCCTGGTTCACCGCGGCCTCGATCATCTGCGACATGACCACCATGTCGAAGGTTTCCGGCGCGCGGTAGTCGACGTTGACGTTCATGTCCTTGGCCGCGGCATCGACGCCGTTCTTCACCACTGACCAGAAGGGGTCATTGGCCTGGCCGTGACTGACCACAATGATGTTGACGTCCTGCGCCTGGGCCGCGGTGGCGGCGCCCAGAAAGGCGGCAGCGGCCGCCAAGCGATACACGACTTTCATAAGAACCTCCCTATCGTCATGAAATACACGCTCCGATTGCTTCGGAGTCGCTGACTCCACTCAGGTTAAACCGATCCTGAGAATGTTGCCCGAAAATTTTGCACCTTCCGGCTGCGCCGATGTGCTTGATCCCGCCCCCTGTTTCACCAACAGCGTCATGCGTTGGGATTTGCCTGCGGTCCGGGCGGCAGCCCCTTGGTGCCGGCGCTTCAAGAGGGGCTGGCCTGCGCCGGGGAATCGGCAGTAAAAAACGCCGGGAAAGAAGGAAAGCCATGCCAGACATCTCGACCCGCCGTGTTCTCATATCGGAGATCGCGGCGACTCCCTGGCGGAACGGCGGCGGCGTGACCCGGGAGATTGCCACGGGGGGCCGGCCCGACGGCCAGGCGGGCTGGGGCTGGCGTGTCTCCCTCGCCGAGGTCGCGGCGGACGGCCCCTTCTCGATCTTTCCGGAGACCGACCGCGTGATCGCGGTGATCGACGGCAAGGGCATGGACCTGGTCCGCCCGGACGGCACGACCCTGGCGCTGGCGCCCTTCACGCCGGTGCGGTTCCGCGGCGAAGAACCGCTGACCGGACGGCTGCGCGGCGGCCCGGTGCGCGACCTCAACGTCATGGTGCGGCGCGGGCTCTTCTCGGCGGAGATGGAAATCCGCAAAGGCCCACACAACACCGGCCTGGAGACCGGCGGCGGCGACTGCCTGCTGATCCACAACCTGGCCGGTGGTTGCGCGGTGAACGCGACGGGGGGCGAAGCCGAATGTCTGGCACCGGCGGAGACCCTGGTTCACGAAGGCGCGGGCCGCTTCGACCTGCAGATCCCGGAAGGCGGGCGCGCGGCCGTCATCCGGATAACGCCGCGGTGACGTGACCCGAGAAAGCGCTTTAGAGCGCGCCTGACAGCAACTTCTCAGCCAGGTTCAGAAGGGCATCGCGGCGGATCGGCTTTTGAAGGGCACCGTCGGCACCGAGCTGCGTGGCGGCCCGCAGGTTCCAATCCAGGATCCGACCGTCGTCATTAAAAGACCCTCCGCCGGAGATCGCGATGATCTTGGCGGCGGGAAGCGACTGCCGCAGTTCCAGGATCGTTTCGATGCCTTCCTTGCCCGGCATGAAAAGGTCGCAGACGATGAGATCGATCCGGCTTTTCTCGGCAAGCTCGATACCCTCCTGCCCGTCGCCCGCGACGAGGACATCGTAGCCCCCGTCGCGCAGCAGATCGTGCAGCGTCTGACGCAACAGATCGTCGTCGTCAATGACCAGTACGGTACGCGTCGCTATCTCACCCGCCATTAAATTTCCCCGCGTCCAATCCCCATCCGGTCCGCTGCGCCGGGCCGCCTGCCGTCTCCTTGCGGCTGTCTCAAGCTATGAGCGGCCCCTTACCCGCGCCAGGGCCGAGGCGAGCTGAACGAGGCGGAAAGGCTTCTCCAGCAATGCGTCCCCGACATCGATGCGTTGGTGGTGCGCCGCCGCGTTTTCGGCATAACCGGACATGTAGAGCACCGCCAGACCCGGGATTCGCTGCTGCGCCGCCTCGGCAAGGCGGTCGCCGCTCATGCCGCCCTGCAATACGATGTCGGTGAGCAAAACGCCGATTTCCTCCTGCTCGAGACAGGCAAGGGCCTGCTCGCCGTCTTCGCAGGCCACCACCCGGTAGTTCAGTTGCCGAAGCATGCCGGTGACGACGGCGCGAACGGCCGGGTCGTCCTCGACCAGAAGCACGGCCACGCCATCGCCGCCCAGCGAAGGCTCCTCCGCCGCCCGCTCAGGCGGAGCGCCGTTCGCAGCCTCTGCCGAGCTCGGCAGGTAAATCCGCACGGTGGTGCCTTCGCCTTCCTCACTGTAGATGGTGACGCCGCCTTCGGACTGTTTGGCGAAGCCATAGACCATCGCCATGCCCAATCCCGATCCCTTGCCGAATTCCTTTGTCGTGTAGAAAGGCTCGAACACGTGGGCCAAAGTCTCGGGACCCATGCCACTGCCGTTGTCGGTCACCGAAATGACCACGTAGTCACCGGGCAGCAGGTCGGCCGCGTCGGCTGCCGGGCCGGCCTCGAGATGATTGTTTTGAGTTTCTATGGTCAGCTTGCCGCCCGCCGGCATGGCATCACGGGCGTTGATCGCCAGGTTGAGGATCGCCGATTCCAACTGATGCGCGTCGACCACCGCCGACCAGACCGCGTCGTTGGGGACGATCTTCACCTCGATCTGGCGGCCGAGAGTGCGGACCAGCATGTCTTCCATCGATCGGATGACAGCGTTGGGGTCAATCACCGCCGGGTTCAGGGTCTGGCGCCGCGCGAAGGCCAGCAGTCGGTGAGTCAGGGACGTGCCGCGCTCACTGGCAAGCAAAGCGGCCTCCAGGTAGCGCCGCACCTCGCCATCCACGCGTGACATGGCAAGGTCGAGATTGCCGACAATGACGCCCAGCAGATTGTTGAAGTCATGGGCGATACCGCCGCTCAACTGCCCGACGGCCTCAAGCCTCTGTGACTGTTCCAGGCGTTCCTGAAGTCGCTTTTCCTCGGTCACGTCGAGGGCCAAGAGCACGAAGCCGGACACCGAGCCGTCGTCCTCCATGTCGGGTATGTAGCTGACGCGGAAGCTTTTCTTTCCGTCCGGCACGGGCAATTCGATGGCGCAGCGCACGAGCTCGCCCGACAAGACTCTCTCAATGTTCGGTCGGACAATCGTATAGGCCTCGTCGCCCAGGACTTCCTGAATGTGACGGCCGAAGGCCTTGTCCGTCGAGACGCCGATCGCCTGCTCGTAGTAGGCATTGACGAAGCCGTAGCGCTGCGAAGCGTCGACATAGGCGACGAGTGCCGGCAGCCGGTCGGTGATCAGACGCAAGCGGCCCTCGCTCTCGGCGAGGTCCTGGGTGCGCTTCCTTGACCCTGCGGTCCAGGTCCGCGTAGGCCCGCACCAGGCTGCTGTCGGCCGTCAGCTTCAGGTGCACCAGAAAAGCAACCAGCCCGTAGCTGGCAACCAGAAAGGCGCGATTGATCAGGATGATCTGGGAATTTCCGCCCTCGGTCAGCGCGACACCCGTCAGGGTGAAGACCGAGGCAAGGGCGGCGAGAAGATAAGGCGCGAAGGTCCAGCGCGTTCCCGCCGTCAGGCAGATTGCCACCAGGTGAGGAAAGACACCCGCCGCCACGCCGCGCGGCGTGCTGAGATCGATGAGAAAGGTCGCGACCGAAACCGCGACGGCCAGGGCCAGCCAGAAAGCAGACTTGCGTGCAGCGCGTGAGGTGCTGGCCACTTGGGCCGCGGGCCCTGCGGCAGAGGTCAAAATCGCAGCCCCCAAACTAAACAATCAAAATAATCTGATTGTTTAGTTTGCCAATAAAATGATGAAGTAGCAACCGCCGGAGGTAGGAATTCCCAGGCCTACTCCGCGACCGGCTGCGGCCGGGCGCGCGATCCGGCTCCCGTTCTCTTTTGGGACTGGGCCTTGGCCTCGGCGCGGAGCTTCAGCTTGTGGCCGACCTCGGCGATGGCGTTGATGGCCGGGACGAGCTGCTCGCCGAGGTCGGTCAGGGAATACTCGACCGACGGCGGGGAGGTCGGCTTCACCTCTCGGAGCACCACGCCCTTGGCCTCGAGCTGGCGCAGGCGGGTGGTCAGCACCTTGGCGGAGACCCGGGGGATGTCCACCCGGAGCTCGCTGAAGCGGCGCGGGCCGCCACTGAGTTTCCAGATGATGTTGGGCGTCCAGGCACCGCCCAGCACCTCCATGCAGGTGCTGAGAGGGCACTTGTTGGGCGGAGGCGGGCTCAGGTTCTTGCGGACCTTCAGGGCCATGTCACCGGCTCGCTGCACTGTTCCGGGGGAGGTTACCGATCGTTACTATTTGTTACCGAACGGATACCTGAAAATCAAGTCACCTTTGATCCTGAGGTATACAAAAGTA
>DAIQBR010000036.1:0-3096 GCA_036781105.1 Kiloniellaceae bacterium | reverse complement strand
TTTCTCTCCTAACTCTTCGGGACGCCCGACGCGGCAACACGCAGAGACAAACAGGAGACCCCCCCAATGAAGCTCTTCTACCTGCCCGGCGCCTGCTCCCTCGCCACCCACATCGCCCTGCGCGAAGTGGGGGCCGCCTTCGAACTGGACAGGCTCGACAACGCCAGCAAGCAGACCGAGTCCGGCGCCGATTTCCTGGCGATCAATCCCAAGGGCTACGTGCCGGCCCTCTCCCTCGACAGCGGCGAGGTGCTGACCGAGGGCGTCGCCATCCTGCAGTACATCGCCGACCAGAACCCCGGCAAGAACCTCGCCCCGGCCGCCGGCAGCCTGGCGCGCACCCGCCTGCAGGAATACCTGAACTTCATCGCCACCGAACTGCACAAATCGTTCAGCCCGCTGTTCACCCCGGGAGCCAGCGAGGAGGCGAAGACGGCGGCGAAGAAGAAGGTCGCCCAGAAGCTCGACCTGGTGGAAAAATGGCTTGCCGACGGCCGCCGCTACCTGCTGGGCGACAGCTTCTCCGTCGCCGACAGCTACCTCTTCACCGTCGCCAACTGGACCGGCCCGACCGGCATCGGCCTCGACGCCTGGCCGCATCTTGCCGCCTACCAGCAGCGCATCGGGGCGCGCGATACGGTAAAGTCGGCCCTGAAGGCCGAAGGCCTGGCCGCCTGAGGCAGACAACGTGAGGGAGGCCGTTATGAACGAGGACTACACCGCCGTCGCCGCCGTGCTGCAGACCTACTTCGACGGCCTCTACCACAGCGACACGGCGCGCCTGCGGGAAGCTTTCCACCCGCAGGCGCGCTACGTCTCAGCCACCGAGGCGGCCGCCAACGGCGGCGAACTGCTGCATCTCTCGATGGACGAATACTTCCCCATCGTCGACGCCCGCCCCGCCCCCGCCAGCCGCGGCGAAGCGCGCGCCGACCGCATTGTCTCCATAGAGTTCGCCGGCCCGGTGACCGCCTTCGCGCGGGTGAACTGCGCCATCGGGCCGAAGCACTTCACCGACCTGCTGACGCTGGTGAAGACGGAGGGCCGCTGGCGCATCATTTCCAAGGTCTTCCACTTCGACCTTCAAGAGGAAGAGTAAACCATGCCCTACGTGAACGTGAAGATCACCCGCGAAGGCGCGACAGCCGAACAGAAAGCAGCCGTCATCCAGGGCATGACCGACGTTCTGGTGCGGGTTCTGGACAAGGATCCGGCAACCACAGTGGTAGTCATCGACGAGGGGGAGATGGCGGACTGGGGCATCGCCGGCCTGCCGGTCGGGGAGTTCCGACGGCGCAGAAAACTCGTGCGCTAGCCGGCCGCCCTGGGCCGCCGCAGGGCGCAGGCGCAGGCCATCATGCGGTCGGCACGAGCGAGCCGGCGCGCGAGAAAGGCCCTGGTCCTTACCTGCCCCTCGGACTCGTCGCGGCACCAGTAGGCAAGCGCAGAGAGGAAGATAAGCGTCATGCCGATCTCTTCCACCGAGCGGCGCTGGCCCTTGCCGTCGAGCAGAGCGGCCTCACGCCACCACTGCACGGTGCGCGAAGTCCAGGTCACCAGTTTCAGATTGTGATGCACGTGCACCGGCCACAGTTTGGCGCGGAACATCTGCGCGGTCACCCGGCGGCGCGGCGCCAGGGTATCGAGCCAGACCTCGAGGGAGATGCGCAGCCGCTCCTGCGCCGGCAGGTTCTCAAAGCTCTTGCCGGGAGGCGCCAGCATGGCCTGGTCGGCCCGCGCGATCCAGGCATCGGCGATGGCGTCGCCGTCGCGGAACTCGGCGCGGATCGTCGCCAGCGGAATGTCAAGCCGCTCGGCGACATGGTGCAGCCGCAGATCATACCACCCCCACTCCTCGGCGGTGTCGAGCGCGGCCTCGACAATGCGATCGCGAAGCACCGCCCGATCCCCGCCGCTACGCGGCGTTGATTTTCTGCCGGTTTTTGCTTTCGCAGCCGCCATGGGATGGCTCCTGTGGACGGTGCAACCTCCCGCCTGAGTCTACGACCGCGACGTCGCGACTGTCCACAGATGGTGAGACAGTCGCCTGCCTTCAGCCCAGGAGCGCCCTTGCCATCCACTGGTGGAAGCAGTGGGTCGGGCCGTCCATGGCCGGCGAGAAGACGCCGCCGGTGAAGGCCGGCGAGGCGCGCCCGGCCTGCATGCCCTCGACCACGCCGCGGTCCTCCTCGAAGACGGTCTGCCACTGGCGCGCGTTGGTGGCGCGCATGTCGGCGAAGCCGTCGCCCAACACCGCGTCGTCGAAGTAGTAGATCTCGAAGTGCTCGCGGGTGCGCGCCGGGCCGAGCGGCTCCAGCACCACGGTGTAGAAGTGATCGGAGTGCACGCCGAAGAGCACGTTGGGGAACAGCGCCAGATACTCGGCGGCGCCGTCCCACCGCGCCGACAGGCCCGGATGCGCGGGAAACTGCCGGCCGTCGCCGCTGAGTGAGGGGCGGTAGGCGGTGCTGCCCTGCCCCGCCATGCAGTCGTCGACGGCGATGTTGTAGTGGTCCTCCAGGCGCGAGTACTTGTTCAGCGCCGGGTGGATCCACGGCAGGTGATAGGCCTCGCAGTAGTTCTCCACCGCCAGCTTCCAGTTGCAGCCGACCTCGATGGCGAAGGAAGAGTCGGCGCCGCCGTGGCGCAGGCGGGTCATGTCGAAGTCGGCCCAGCGGCCGGCCAGCGGCGCGATGAAGTCCTCGAAGGCCGGCGCCTCGCCGGAGAGGTCGACGAAGACGGCATCGGCCCAGAGTGCGGAGCGCACCGGCTTCAGGCCGTGCTTCGACCTGTCGAATCCCTCGCAGGACTTGGTGCCGGGCCCGCCGATCAGGGGCGTGGCCTTGAGGGCGCCGTCCAGGCCGTAGCTCCAGGAATGGTAGGGACAGCGGATCGTGCCGCCGACATGGCAGGGCTGGGTGACCAGCGCCAGGCCGCGGTGGCTGCAGACATTGTGGAAGACACGCAACTCGCCGTCGCGCCCGCGCACCAGGACCAGCGGCAGGCCCTGCAGCTGCACGGGGCGCAGGTCGCCCGGCTTCGGCACCCAGGCGCCGACGCCGATGCAGGCCCAGGTCCTGGCCAGCACCTCGTCGC
>DAIQBR010000035.1:6768-15879 GCA_036781105.1 Kiloniellaceae bacterium | reverse complement strand
GGTCGGGACGTCGGGGAAGGAATCGCGGATCATGAACGGCACTTCGGTGCGGTAGAGCCCGATCCCTTCGGCGCCGCCCTCCTGCAGGTGCGGCAGGTCGATCATCAACCCGGCATTGATCAGCAGGGGAATCCTCTGGCCGTCCCGGGTGACCGAGGGCAGGTCGCGCACCGCCCGGTAGGCGGCGCGCTGGCGCTCCTTGGCGGCCATCGACTCGGTGAAGCCGGCGAGCACCGCCTCGCTGGGGCGCAGCAACACCTGCCCAGTCTCGCCGTCGACGATCACCCGGTCGCCCTCGCGCAGTTCCGTGCCGATCCCGGTGCAGCGCCCGATCATGGGAATCTGCAGGGCACGGGCAATGATGGCGACATGGGAGGTCGGCGCCCCGTGCTCCAGCACCACGGCACGCAGGCGGCTCTGGTCGTAGTCCAGCAATTCCGCCGGGCCCAGGTCGGAGGCGACCAGCACCATGTCAGCCGGCAGGTCTTCCTCCCGCTTCTCCTCCAGGCCGAGCAGATGATGCAGCAGGCGGTTGCCGAGGTCGTCGAGGTCGGCGAGACGGGCGCGCAGGTAGGCATCCTTGATCGCGGCCATGCGCGCGCGGGTCTCGTTCTGGATCTTCTGCACCGCGGCTTCGGCGGTGAGGCCGCCGAGCACGGCATCGTGCATGCGCCGCAGCCAACCGCGATCGTCGGCAAACATACGATAGGTTTCCAGCACCTCGCGGTGCTCGCCGTCGCGCGCCACCTCGCTGCGCGCCAGCATGACGTCCAGGGACTCCCGCATCTCGCCGAGGGAAGAGTCGAGGCGTTTCAGTTCGGCTTCCGGGTCTTCCGCCACCACCTGGGTGATGACGATGCCGCGCTGGTGCGGCACGGCGGTACCGATGGCAAGGCCCTCGTTCAGGACCATGCCGCTGAGCCGCGCCGGCATGTCGGCGGCCCCCCCGCCTGGTCCACCGGGGCCGCCGTCGAGCAGACGATCGCCGGTGAGCATCTCGGCCAGCACCATGGCAACGGTCTCCAGCGCCTCGACTTCTTCCTCGTTGTAGTTGCGCTGAGTCCGGTTCTGCACCACGAGGACGCCGAGCACGCGGCCGCCGCGCATGATCGGCACGCCCATGAGCGACTGGTAGATCTCCTCACCGGTTTCCGGGAAGTAGGCGAAATTGGGATGGCTTTGGGCGTCGGCCAGGGCGACCGGCCGCGCCTGCGCGGCGATGAGTCCGACAAGGCCCTGATTCACCCGCATACGGGTCTTATGCACGGCGGCCGGCTTCAGGCCCTTGGTGGCGAAGAGCTCCAGCACGTCGCCGCTGCGCAACAGGTAGATAGAGCAGACCTCGGCGACGATGTCCTGGGCGATCAGGTCGACCACCTTGTCGAGCCTGGTCTGGCTCGATCCGCTGCCCTTCATGAGATCGCGCAGCAGGCGCAGCAGTCGGCGCGAACCCGCCCAGCCGTGATCCATGCCCGCCGGGGTGTTCACTTGCCCCGCTCCGGGTCACTTTTCGGCAGGGTCAGTCCTGGCGCGCCGGGTCGTTCAGGCCGCATCCAGGCCGTAGGCGGTGTGAAGGCCGCGCAGGGCAAGCTCGGTGTACTCCTCGGCGATCAGCACGGAGACCTTGATCTCGGAGGTCGAGATCACCTGGATGTTGATACCGCGCTCGGCCAGTGCGGTGAACATCTGTTGCGCGACACCGGTGTGGCTGCGCATGCCGACGCCGATTACGGAAACCTTCACCACGTTGGGATCGGCGCGCAGGTCGGCAAATCCGAGTTCCTGCTGACGCCCGCGCAGCACCGAGACGGCGCGCTCCAACTCGGCCTTGCCGACGGTGAAGGTGAGATCGGTACGCTCGGTCTCGGCGGAGACGTTCTGCACGATCATGTCGACGTTGATCGCCGCATCGGCCAGCGGGCCGAAGATCTTGGCCGCCACGCCGGGCTGGTCCGGTACCCTCAGCAGCGTGATCTTGGCCTCGTCACGGCTGTAGGCGATGCCGGATACAAGGGCTTGTTCCACGATCTCATCCTCGTCGACGACTAGGGTTCCGGGTGACTCTTCGAAGCTGGAAAGCACCTGGATGCGCACGTGGTGCTTCATGGCCATCTCGACCGAACGGGTTTGCAGGACCTTGGCCCCCTGGGAGGCCATCTCCAGCATTTCCTCGTAGGTAATTCTATCCAGCTTGCGGGCCTTGGCAACGATGCGCGGATCGGTGGTATAGACGCCGTCCACGTCCGTGTAGATATCGCAGCGCTCGGCCTGCAGGGCAGCGGCCAGCGCCACCGCCGAGGTATCCGAGCCGCCACGGCCCAGGGTGGTGATGCGGCCCTGGGGGTCGAGGCCCTGGAAGCCGGCAACCACCGCGACCTGGCCCTCGCCGAAGCGGCGCAGCATGTCCTCCACCTCGATGTCCTCGATGCGGGCGGAGCCGTGGGCGTCGTCGGTGCGGATCGGGATCTGCCAGCCCATCCAGGAGCGCGCCGGCACCCCCATGGATTGCAGCACGATGGCCATCAGCCCGGAGGTCACCTGCTCGCCGGAGGAAACCACCACGTCGTATTCGCGCAGATCGGCCAGACTCGCCGCATCGCGCACCAGTTGGACCATGGAGTTGGTCACCCCGGCCATGGCGGAAACCACCACAGCCACATGGTGGCCGCGCTCGACCTCCGCCTTTATCCGCTTGGCGGCACGACGGATGCGCTCCAGATCGGCAACCGAAGTGCCCCCGAATTTCATCACGATACGGGCCATCGACGTCTACTTGCCTGCTGCGATTACGGTCTCATTGCGGTGTGGGCGGCCGACAGCCCCGGCTGGCCGCGCCCGGCGCGCTGGACGTGCTCAGCGGTTGCCCCGAAAGCGGTGGCTATCCATACTCTTGGCGATGGTCCAGCGCAAGGGTGCGGACCCCCTTTGAAGGACAGGTTTGAGCACATGGGACAGGCCCCTATGGAAGACGCGGGGGAGCATCTCGACGCGGCCAGTATCGACGTTGAGGAAGTGGCCAAGTTCGCCGCCATGGCGGAAGCCTGGTGGGATCCGACGGGCAAGTTCCGCCCGCTGCACCGCTTCAACCCGGTACGCCTGACCTATATCCGCGACCGCCTCTGTGCCCGCTTCGACCGGGACCCCAAGGACGAGCGACCGCTGAGGGGCCTGAAGCTGCTCGATGTCGGCTGCGGCGGCGGCCTGCTGTCGGAGCCCCTGGCACGCCTCGGCGCCGAGGTCACCGGCCTGGATGCCGCGGCGCAGAATATCAAGGTGGCGGCGCTGCACGCCAAGGAGTCCGGCCTGGAGATCGACTACCGGCACGGCAGCGTCGAGCAACTGGCGGAGGGCCCTGCCCGCTTCGACGCCGTGCTGAACATGGAGGTGGTGGAACATGTCGCCGACGTGGGCGGCTTCCTCGCCGCCTCGGCCGCGCTGGTCAAGCCCGGCGGGCTGATGATCGTGGCGACCCTCAACCGCACCCCGAAAGCTTTCCTGCTGGCCATCGTCGGCGCCGAATACCTGCTGCGCTGGCTGCCGCGCGGCACCCACGACTGGCGCCGCTTCGTGCGACCTTCGGAGGTGGCCGCCGCGCTGCGCGGCACCGGGTTGGAGATCGAGGAGATTACCGGCGTCGCCTACAACCCGCTGACCGACAGCTGGCGTCTCGCGCCGCGCGACCTAGATGTCAACTACATGCTGATGGCGGTGCGCCCGGCAGAGGCCGGCCGGGCCTGATCCTGCCGGCGATTCTGAAAAGCTATTCGCCGGCCGCCGCCAGCGGTGCCCGGATCCCGGCGACGTGGTCGCGCCACTGGGCGACGGACATCATGCGCGAGCCTTCATGTGGCGCCACAACGATGTGGTCGGCAGACTTGCTGGCGGTAAAGGCAAACCAGCGCTCGTAGTGCTCCAGCACCTTTTCGGGATCGTGGTAAAGCTCGCGGATCGCCATGTGCCGGCGACGCTTCTTGCCCTTGGCCAGAGCCGGTTCAATCTCCGCCTCGGAGATCTGAGTTACCAACTGCTCGGGCGGAGTCCATACGGTGACGAAGGTGATGCGCTCGGCCGTTTCCAGGACATCATTGGCCTCGTCGCGTTCGTGCACCATGGCGCTCCGCATGAACGGGCCCATGAAGTCGTGATGCAGAACCATGCGGTCGAGCTGCGGTTCTACCGGCTGGTAGATTTTCTGGGCGTTCAGGGGTTTGCCCCAGACACTGCCGTCCGGCGTGCCGAGACGCTCAGCCAATTGCGGAAAGCGATTCTCGGCGAGGGCACGCATCAGAGATTTCTTGCCGGCCGAGGTCGGGCCGCTGACCACCAGAAGATGGCCGATGCGCCGCTTTTCCGCGACAGTAAGATAGCGCCCCTTGTGCTCCGAGGGCTGCGTATTCAGGCGCGCGAAGACCCCGCGATGGTAGATGAGGAGATGTTCCAGCGCCGTCTGCGTGATGAAGAACTTCTGGACCTGGCGGGGACCTCGGGTCCCGTTGCGGCTGACGTACATGATCGGCAGCTTCGCCAGCACCCTTTGCGTCAGCCAGCCGATCTTCAACTTGCCACGATCGTGGCTCCCCAGGCTCGCCACCTCCAGCGCTAAGCTTTCGTTGGTACTGGCGATCATGTTGTCGAGGGCACCAATAGGATTCTTCAGGTGGTGCAGCAGGTTGAGGCAGAGGACGTAGTCGAACTTCTCGTCCAGCGGCTGGCGCTCGATGTCGCGCAATTCGAACTCGGCATCGACGCCCATGCACTCGGCCAGCAGGCGCGCCTTGCGCACAGAGTCGGGATCGACGTCGTAGCCGACCACCCGCTTGGCACCACGGCGCAGCGCCTCGAAGCAGAAGAAGCCGAAGCTGCAGCCGAGATCGAGCACCGTCTTGCCGGTCATATCGGCCGGGAAAATGCGGTCGGCCGTCGCCGAGCGATTGTGACCGCCGGTGCTGAGACCGAAGGGAAGCTGAATGTCCTGGTAAGCGAAATCCTCGCGGGCGAGCAACGCCTCGATTTCGTCCTTGCTCCAGGGGGAGCGGCCGATCCTGGTATTCACAGAAACTCCACGCGCAGATTACCCGGAGCGGGACGCCCCGTCGTCGAAACGTAACATACGCGTCATATTGCCTTAAAGCGTCTTGGAGCGGCCGCGCCGGGACCAGACGGAATGGCCCGGAATCAGGAGTTTTCGCGCGGCAACCAGGGTACGCGGGCGACCTCGATGCCCTCATCCTCCAGGGCCCTGGCTTCCTCGTCCGAGGTTTCGCCGTAGATGCCGCGAGGGTCGCTCTCGCCATAGTGGATGCGACGGGCCTCCTCGGCGAATTCCCCGCCGACATAGTCGCAATTTCTCTCCACATGCTCGCGCAATTCCCGCAGCATGCGTCGCAGTTCGCCGGCCTTTTCGGCGTCGGCCACGGTCAGTGTGCCACCCTGCGGACGCCCCGACTGGGAACCCGGCTGAGGGGCCGGACCGGCGGAGGCGCCCTTGTGCACCTTCGGGGCCATCAGCGCCTTGGCCACCTTCCGGCTGCCGCAGACCGGGCAAAGCACCTTGCCGCTCTCGACCTGCTCGGCGAAGCTGGCACTGTCCGGGAACCAGGCTTCGAAGACATGGTCGCGGCGACATTTGAGATCGAAGACGATCATAGCGGCCCGAAGTTCCTCAATTCTGCCCGCACAGCGGGCGGGCGGCAGGTCGTAGGGAAATGACGAAACGATGACGGCCCTGGAGAACAAATAGGGTGAAACCGGCCGATAGTCAAAGCGGTGCCGCTGCCCCAACCCCCGCGGTTTCGGCCCCTATGGTTTCAGCCTGGGTCGCCCGCTTCGCCCCGCTGGTGCCGGCCGGCGCGCCGGTGCTCGACCTCGCCTGCGGCGCCGGGCGCCACAGTCGGCTGTTTCTGGAGCGCGGCCACCCGGTCCTGGCGGTCGACCGCGACCTCTCGCGACTGGGAGATCTGGCCGGCGCGCCCGGCCTGGAATGCCTCGCTTGCGACCTGGAGGACGGCAGCCTGCCCGCCTTCTTCGCCCGCCGTTTCGGCGCCGTCGTGGTGACCAACTACCTGCACCGCCCGCTGTTCAGCGCGATCGCCGACGCCCTCGCGCCCGGCGGCGTGCTGATCTACGAGACCTTCGCCCGGGGCAACGAGCGCTTCGGCAAGCCGAGCAACCCGGATTTCCTGCTGGCGCCGGGCGAGCTGCTGCGGGCCTACATGGATCGCCTGCGGATCATCGCCTACGAGGATGTCGTCGTGGAAACGCCGCGTCCGGCGGCGCTGCAACGGCTCTGCGCGGTCGCGCCCGAAGCCGCCTGAGGCCCTCAGCCGGCGGGCTGCAGCAGGTTGTCGAGCTTGCGGCTGGATTCCAGGGCGTAGAGATCGTCGCAGCCGCCGATGTGGCGGTCGTCGATGAAAATCTGCGGCACCGAGGTGCGCCCGCCGCTGCGCTCGATCATCTCCGGGCGGCGCGAAGGATTGGCCATGACGTCGATCTCGGTGAAATCAACGCCCTTCTGCTCAAGCAGCTTCTTGGCGCGGTAGCAGAACCCGCAGAGCATACTGGTGTAGATTTCGACCTTCGCCATGGTTAACCGGCCATTTCCCGCTGTGATCGCGTCCCAGGCCGTCAACTTGGTGTCGCCCCGCGGCATTGTCCAGAGGCTGTCTTGTCCAGGGGGCGTGCCCGCGGTCAGTCGCGGACGGCGCGGGCCAGGACCAGGACATCAACCGCTGCCGCCCCGGCCCTGAGCGCGGCGCGGGTGCAGGCGGAGACGGTGGCGCCCGTGGTCATCACGTCATCGACCAGCAGCAGGCGGCGTCCCCTCAGCGCGGCCGCGCGCGCCGGGTTCACCGCAAAAGCGCCGGCCACGTTGCGCCGGCGCTCGACGCGGCTGAGGCGGCCCTGGGAAGGCGTCGCCCGGCGCCGCAGCAGCAGATCCGGCACGGCGGTTAGACCGGCCAGACGGGCCAGCGGCTGGCTCAGCAAGGCCGCCTGGTTGTAGCGTCGCGCGATCAGACGCCGCCAGTGCAGCGGCACCGGGGCAACCAGTTCCGCCTCGGCCAGCAGGTCGGCGCCGCTGCGCGCCATCCAGGTGGCGAAGGGGGGCGCCGCCTCGGTGCGGTCGCCGTGCTTGAAGCCGAGCAGCAGCGGCCGGCTGGCGTCGTCGTAGCGCATCACCGCACGCGCCCTGCTGTAGGGCGGCGGCTCCGCCAGACAGGCGCCGCAGTCGTAGCCCTCCGCGTCGGGCTGGACAGCCGTATCTTCCGCCTCGAAGGCGAAAGGCAGGCCGCAGCGGCGGCATAGCGGCTCGGCGACGAAGGTGATCGCCGACCAGCAGGGCGGACAGAGCGTCCCCTGGACCTCGACCAGATCGCCGCAGCCAAGGCAGCGCGGCGGCAGCAGCAAGTCGAGCGCCCGATGCAGCGCCAGCCGGTGCAGAAGGCGCGGCAGATGGCGGCGCTCGCCGGGGTTTGCGGTGGTCTCGGGCATGACCAACGATCCTCTCC
Organism: Kiloniellaceae bacterium; assembly: GCA_036781105.1. Classification (GTDB taxonomy): domain Bacteria; phylum Pseudomonadota; class Alphaproteobacteria; order Kiloniellales; family Kiloniellaceae; genus Pelagibius. The sequence goes on along the minus strand of DAIQBR010000035.1, from coordinate 8,374 downwards.
CGCAGTCTGGGCCCGGTCAACCGCTGCGCCCGCTTCGCAGCGGCCATTTATCTGGCGGGCCTGCCGCGCCATAGTGCGGCGATGAACGACCTGCCAGTTATCTTCGATCGCCGCGTGCTGCGCCGTCATCGCGACCGCGCCGCCGCCGGAATCGGCGCGCACGACTTCCTGTTCCGGGAGGTCGCCGAGCGCCTGCTCGACCGTCTGAGCGACATCCGCCGAGACTTCCCCCTGGCGCTCGATCTCGGCAGCCGTCACGGCGTGGCGGCGGAGCTGCTGGCCGGGCGCGGCGGCATCGAGACCCTGATCCAGGCCGAACTCTCCCCCGCCCTGGCCGCCCGGGCCGCGAAGCGCACCAACCCGACAGTCTCCACGGCGACCCTGGCGGCGGACGAGGAAGCGCTGCCCTTCGCGCCCGGCTCGCTGGACCTCGTGTTCTCGACGCTGAGCCTGCACTGGGTCAACGACCTGCCGGGGGCGCTGCTGCAGATCGGCCACGCGCTGAAGCCCGATGGATTGCTGCTGGCCGCGATGATCGGCGGTGACAGCCTGAAGGAACTGCGCGAATCCCTCATGCAGGCGGAGATGGAGGTGGAAGGCGGCGTGAGCCCTCGCGTTTCGCCCATGGCCGACGTCCGCGATATCGGTGCGCTGCTGCAACGCGCGGGCTTCGCCCTGCCGGTGGTCGACGTCGACAGCCTGACGGTGACCTATCCCTCGGCGCTCGCCCTGATGCACGACCTGCGCGGCATGGGGGAGACCGGCAGCGACCACAACCGCCGTCGCGGCCTGTCGCGGCGCGCCACCCTGCTGCGCGCCGCCGCAGTATACCAGGAGCGATTCGCCGACGATCAGGGCCGCATCCCGGCGACCTTCGAGGTGCTCTACCTCACCGGCTGGGCCCCGCATGTCTCGCAGCCCAGGCCGCTCAGACCCGGCAGCGCCAGCACCCGCCTGGCCGAGGCGCTCGACACCACGGAAAAGTCGGCCGGCGAGGCGACCGGCCGGGCGAAGCGAGAAGACCGCTAGCCGCTCTGAAAACCCGTCGTGCCCCGGGCGCTTGCACGCGCGCCCTGGGCGCGCCGCTGGGCGGCGCGGGCGTGGCCCTCCTCGGTGGCGGCTTCGCGGAAGTAGTTCAGGATGAAGACCCGAACCCCGGCAGTCAGCCCCGATTGCTGGCGCTGGCGGTCGATCTCGGTGCAGACGTCGTGGATGCTACGCCCCTCGCGCGAGCAGATCTCCAGCAAGGCATCCCACATTTCGGGCTCAAGCCGGATGCTCGTCCGCCGGTCCGCGAGAGTGACGTTGCGGCTAATAAGCGTAGACACTGGGTTCAAGAACAATCATGTAATGAAATATCGAACCACATTAGTATCCCATTCTACCTTCCAGCAACCGACAGTAGCAAGTATTCTGCTCCGGCTCCCGGGAATGTCGCAGGTGGCCGCCCGGAATGGGATTCCACCTGCCGGAAGCGCGGCACCGGCCTAGAGGAGATCGCGCAGCTGGGCGACCAGCGGCAGGTCCGCCGCAGGCATCGGGTAGTCGGCCAGCCGCGCCGGCCGGACCCAGGCAATCTGCTGGCCCTCGCGGCCCTCGGGTGTTC
>DAIQBR010000035.1:0-6758 GCA_036781105.1 Kiloniellaceae bacterium | reverse complement strand
GAACAGCGGCATCAGCAGGTGGAAATCATCGTAGGCGTGCGACGCAAAGGCAACCGGCGCCAGGCAGGACTGCCGGGTATCGATGCCCAGTTCCTCCTGCAGTTCGCGCACCAGCGCCGCCTCCGGGGTCTCGCCCTCGTGAACCTTGCCGCCGGGGAACTCCCAGAGGCCGGCCATGGCGCGTCCTTCCGGGCGTTGGGCGATCAGCACGCGGCCGTCGATGTCGACCAGCGCCGCAGCGGCCACCAGCAGGATCCGGCGGCCGGGCGCCTCGCGCGCATCGTCGCGCCAGCAGCCGGCCTCTGCATCGAGCGTCCCAGCCGCCAAGGCGTCAGCTCCGGTAGTCAGCGTTGATCGAGATGTAGCCATGGGTGAGATCGCAGGTCCACACCGTGGCGCGGCCCCGGCCGATGCCGATGTCGACGTCGATGTCGATCTCGCTGCCCTTCATGTGCGCGGCCACCGGGGTCTCGTCGTAGCCGGGAACGACCTCGCCGTTCTCGGCCACGCAGACGCCGCCAATGGCGATCGACAGGCGGTCGCGGTCGGCGCGCTCGCCGGACTTGCCGACGGCCATGACGATGCGCCCCCAGTTAGCGTCCTCGCCGGCGATGGCGGTCTTCACCAGTGGTGAGTTCGCGATCGCCAGGCCGATGCGACGGGCACCGCCGCGCGAGGCGGCCCCTTTTACATTGATGGTGATGAACTTCGAGGCGCCCTCGCCGTCGCGCACCACCTGCCGGGCCAGATCGCCCAGCAGATCTTCCAGCGCGGCGCGGAATGCGGACAGCTTGGGATCGCGCGGATCGCTCACCCGCGGATGCTTCGCCTTGCCGGTGGCCCCGAGCAGCAGGGTGTCGCTGGTCGAGGTATCGCCGTCGACAGTGATGCAGTTGAAGGTCTTGTCGACAGCCTCCTTCAGCAGGGCCTGCAGCAACCCGCCCGGCAGGCGGGCATCGGTGAAGGCGAAGGACAGCATGGTCGCCATGTCCGGTGCGATCATGCCGGAGCCCTTGGCGATGCCGGCGATGGTGACCGGCTTGCCGCCGATTTCCGTGCGCCGCACCGCCCCCTTGGGGTAGGTGTCGGTGGTCATGATCGCCGCCGCCGCGTCCTTCCAGCCGTCGGCCTTCACCTTGCGCGCCAGGCCCTTCACCGCCTTGAGGATGCGATCGGTCGGCAGCGGCTGGCCGATCACGCCGGTGGAAGCGGCCAGCACATCCTGCGGGCGACAGCCGACGCTTAAGGCAACGGCGTCGACCACGCGGCGCACCGAGGTCTCGCCGGACTTGCCGGTGAAGGCATTGGCATTGCCCGAGTTCACGACGATGGCGCGGGCGCGGCCGTGCGGCAGCTGCGCCCGGCACCACTCGACCGGCGCGGAGGCGGTCTTCGAACGCGTCACCACGCCGGCCACGGTGCTGCCGGGATCGAGCACCATGAGGCAGAGGTCCGTGCGCGCCTTGTACTTGATGCCGGCGGCTGCCGTCGCAAAGGTCACGCCGTCGATCGGCGGCAGGGTGGGAAAGCGCTTGGGCGCCAAGGGAGAACGCGTCAAAGCCACGGAGAGGACCCCCAACAGATCATTTGATCACCCTGCAATAGCAAATCGCCCGGCAACATCAAGCCTCGCGCTGCCGGGCGTAAAGTCGCCGCTTCAGTTATTGGCCGGGGCGCTGTCACCGCCCGCTTCCGGTGCGGGCTCCTGAGCCGCCGGCGCCTCGGAGCCACCTTCCATCGGCGCCTCTTCCTCGGCCTTCGGCTTGCCGAGCAGGATGTCGATCTCGGCGCCCTCACGCAGTTCGGCATAGACTTCTTCCACCGCCTCCTGGGCGAGCTGGTCGCGCAGCTGCTCCTCGAGCTCGGCCATGCTCGGCGGCTCGCTCATGGTGCTGTCCTCGAGCTTGATCACGTGGTAGCCGAACTGCGTCTTCACCGGCTCCGCCGAGTGAGTGCCGACTTCCATGGCGAAGGCGGCGTCGGAGAAGGCCGGCACCATTTCGCCTTCCTTGAAAGGCGGCAGTTCGCCTCCATTGGCGCCGCTGGGGCCGGTCGACTTCTCCTTGGCCAGTTCGGCGAAGTCGGCACCGCCGTCCAGCGCGACGATGACTTCCTTCGCCTGCTCCTCGGTCTCGACCAGGATGTGGCGCGCCTTCAGCTGGCGCTGCGGCGGGTTCTCCGTGAGGTATGCCTGGTAGGCCTCGTCGAGCCTGGCGTCCGTGACCCGCTCGTCGAGCTGACGCTGCAGATAGGTCTGGCCGATGATCAGATCCTCGATCTTGGCGACCCGCTGCTGGACTTCCTCATCGCCTGCCAGCCCGGCCTCGCGCCCGGCCTCGGTGGTCAGGGCGTTGTTCACCAGCTGATCGAGGATCTGCGGCATGAGCAGCTGCACCTGCTGCTGAACCTGCGGCGGCAGCTGCTGGATGAAAGCGATGAGATCGGACTCGTTGATGTTCTTTCCGTTCACCACGGCCACCACGTCGCCCACGGCGGACTCCTCGGCGGCGGGGTCCTGGGCATGGACGGAACCGGCCGTCAGAGCCAACCCGGCGATCAGCAGGGCGGCGGCGATGGGCTTCTTCGTCATTGGACATCTCTCCTTGCGGGGCGGAGTACCCTTTTCGGGGGGATCACTCGGCAATGGGAATAGGGGCAATGGGAATAGAAGCGGCGCCGCGGGGGCACCGCCGGGCAGATAGCAGGCAGCTCATTGCGCGCCCTCTAATGCGGCGTCCGCGGGAAACATCTCCAGCGCGGCCTGATCACGCAGGCGCAGCAGCAGCCGGTCAACAGCAAACTTGGTCGCTTCCTCGCGCAGCTTGTCCTGCATGTCGAGGAAGGAAGGAATATCGTCGGCACGGCGGTCCACCAGCAGGATGACGTGCCAACCGAACTCGGTGCGCACCGGCTTGCGGCTGTACTCGCCCGGCTCCAGCGCCAGCGCCGCTTCGGCAAAGGCCGGCGACATGCGGCTCGGCAGGAAGTAGCCGAGATCGCCGCCGCGCTGGGCCGAAGAGCCCTGCGACAGCTCGGTCGCCAGCGAGATGAAGACCTCGCCGCGGTCGAGGCGCTCGACAACCGCCTGGGCCGCCTCTTCGCTGTCGAGCAGGATGTGGCGCGCGCGGATCTCCTGGTCGGCGCGGCGCGCCGCCACCATGGCGTCATAGCGCTCGCGCAGCGCTGCGGTGGTGACCGCTTCCTCCAGATAGCGCTCCAGCAGCACGCCCGAGAGCACACGGTCTTGATAGGCGGCCATACGCCGCAACACCTCGGGATCTTCCTCGAGGCCTTCCTCGCGCGCCGCATCGGCCAGGAGGCGCAGGTCCACCAGGCGGTCGAGCAGGGCGGGAAAGACGGATTCGAGCTGTTCGCGGTAGCGCTGCGGCAGATCGTCGGCGGAATTCACCACCTCGACCCAACGGATTTCGTGCCCGTTCACCCGTGCAACCACCGGATTCTGCGCAGACATCTGCGTGAAGGCTTCCTTCAGGCGGGCGACCTCCGGCCCGCCATGGCCGGCCGGCGGCGGCTCGGGCAGCGGCAGCGGCAGGGCCTCCTCCGAAACGCTGCCGCTCTGGGCCAGGGTCTGGGCGGGGGCCGGCAGGGCAAGTCCGAGCATCGCGAGGGAAAAGACAGCAGCAGCGAGCAGCGGCCAGTTCGCCAGGGCGAAAGCCCGCCTCCGCGAGGCCTGCCCCAGGGGCACAATCCGCGCCCGTCGGACGGCCATGGTCCTGTTGTGTTCCCTTATCGACATCGCTACGCATCATGCACGGCAGAGGCCATACCACAAGGGGCCAAACCGGCCCGTTCCCTGGCAAAACGGCCGCCGGCGGCGGTCCGCGAGCAGCGGGGCTGCATCGTTGACAGCCCGCAGCCGGGGCCCTATGTGTCACACCACGTGAAAAGGCGCTTCGGCCGCCATCCTGCACAACTCGAGGAACTCGCATGTTCGGCGTGCTCGCCAAGCGGCTGTTTGGGTCTGCCAATGACCGCTATCTGAAGGGTTTGGGCCCGACCGTCACGGCGATCAACGCGCTGGAGCCGCAGCTCCAGGAACTGAGTGACGAGGCGCTGCGCGCCCGCACCGCGGAACTGCGCGGCCGCCTCGCTCAGGGCGAGAGCCTGGACGACATCCTGCCCGACGCCTTCGCCACGGTGCGCGAGGCCGCCAAACGCACCCTCGGCCAGCGCCACTACGACGTCCAGATGATCGGCGGCATGGTGCTGCACCAGGGCAAGATCGCCGAAATGAAGACCGGCGAGGGCAAGACCCTGGTCGCCACCCTGGCGGTCTACCTCAACGCGCTGTCCGGCAAGGGCGTCCACGTGGTCACGGTGAACGACTACCTGGCCCGCCGCGACGCCGCCTGGATGGGCGAGATCTACCGCTTCCTCGGCCTGAAGGTCGGCTGCATCGTGCACGGCCTCAGCGAAGAGGAGCGCCGCGCGGCCTACGCCGCCGACGTGACCTACGGCACCAACAACGAGTTCGGCTTCGACTACCTGCGCGACAATATGAAGTTCCGCCTGGAAGACATGGTCCAGCGCGAGTTCAACTTCGCCATCGTCGACGAGGTCGACTCGATCCTCATCGACGAGGCGCGCACGCCGCTGATCATCTCCGGCCCGGCCGAAGATTCCTCGGCTTCCTATATTGCGGTGAACAAACTGATGCCGCAGCTGGTCGAGGATGATTACGAGAAGGACGAGAAGGCGCGCTCGGTAACCTTCACCGAGACCGGCGCCAACCACATGGAAGACCTGCTGCGCGAAGCGGGGCTGATCGAGGAAGGCGGCCTTTTCGACATCAACAACGTCAGCCTGCTGCACCACTCGAACCAGGCGCTGCGCGCGCACAAGCTGTTCAACCGCGACACCGATTACATCGTGAAGGACGACAAGGTCGTCATCATCGACGAGTTCACCGGCCGCATGATGGAAGGCCGGCGCTACTCGGAAGGCCTGCACCAGGCGCTGGAAGCCAAGGAAGGCGTCACCATCCAGCAGGAAAACCAGACGCTCGCCTCGATCACCTTCCAGAATTACTTCCGCCTCTACCCCAAGCTGGCCGGCATGACCGGCACGGCGATGACCGAGGCCGGCGAGTTCATGGAGACCTACGGCCTGGAAGTCATCGAGATTCCGACCAACGTCGAGATCACGCGCAAGGACTGGGACGACGAGGTCTACCGCACCGCCAAGGAAAAGTACCAGGCGATGCTGGAGCAGATCATCGAGTGCCAGAAGCGTGGCCAGCCGATCCTGGTCGGCACGGTTTCCATCGAGAAGTCGGAGCTGCTCTCCGCGGGGCTGAAGAAAGAGGGCATTCCGCACCAGGTGCTGAACGCGCGCTTCCACGAGCAGGAGGCCTTCATCATCGCCCAGGCCGGCAAGCCGGGCGCGGTGACCATCGCCACCAACATGGCCGGCCGCGGCACCGACATCCAGCTGGGCGGCAATCTGGAGATGCGCATCAGCCGCGAGGCTGCCGACATCGCCGACGAAGCGGCGCGCGCCAAGAAGATCGCCGAAATCGAGGCGGAGATCGCCGAGGCGCGGCAGCAGGCGCTGACGGCCGGCGGCCTCTTCGTCATGGGCTCGGAGCGCCACGAGAGCCGGCGCATCGACAACCAGCTGCGCGGCCGTTCCGGCCGCCAGGGCGACCCGGGCGCCTCGAAGTTCTTCCTCTCACTGGAAGACGATCTGATGCGCATCTTCGGCTCCGAGCGCATGGACTCCATGCTGCAGAAGCTGGGCCTGCAGGAAGGCGAGGCCATCGTGCATCCCTGGGTGAACAAGGCCCTGGAGAAGGCGCAGCAGAAGGTCGAGGCGCGCCACTTCGAGGGCCGCAAGTACCTGCTGAAATACGACGACGTGATGAACGACCAGCGCAAGGTCGTCTTCGAGCAGCGCAAGGACCTGATGCGCGCCGACGACGTGCAGGAGACCGTCGCCGAGATGCGCGAGGACGTCATCGACGCACTGGTCTCGCGCTTCATTCCGGCCAATGCCTATTCCGAGCAATGGCAGGTGGACTCGTTGCACGAGGAGGTGCTGCGCCTCTTCAACCTCGACCTGCCGCTGAAGGACTGGGCCAAGGAAGAGGGCATCGCCGACCAGGAAATAAAGGAGCGCATCGGCAGCGCCGTGAAGCAGCGCATGGCGGCCAAGACCGCCAACTTCGGCCCCGAAGTGATGCGCGGACTGGAAAAGCAGGTGCTGCTGCTGGTGCTGGATCGCCAGTGGAAGGACCACCTGCTGTCGCTCGACCACCTGCGCCAGGGCGTGCAGCTGCGCGCCTACGGCCAGCGCGACCCGCTGATCGAGTACAAGCGCGAGGCCTTCGACCTCTTCGAGGCCATGCTGGCCCAGGTCCGCGAGGAGACCGTCAGCCTGCTGAGCCGCCTGGAGCTCAGGCCGCAGCAGGAGGTCAACGTGCCTCGCCCGCAGCAGGAGATGCATGAGGGCCGCCAGGATGTCGCCATGGCCACCGCGGATGCCGGCGCCGCGCCGGCAGGCGATACCCGGCCTGCAGCACAGCCGGTCACCAGCCGCGCCGCCGTCGCCGAGATCGACCCCAAGGACCCCGCGACCTGGGGCAAGGTCTCACGCAACGCTGCCTGCCCCTGCGGCTCCGGCAAGAAGTACAAGCACTGCCATGGCAAGCTGAGCTGAGCTCGGAAGCCCGAACCTCCATACCACTGTCATGCTCGGACTTGTTCCGAGCATCCAGGGCTACCACTCAACAAGTTGCC
>DAIQBR010000034.1:4484-16154 GCA_036781105.1 Kiloniellaceae bacterium | reverse complement strand
CACGGCACGTGGCGACCCTACCGGCACCTGGTCGAACCGCGCCGGCGACTTCCGCCGCATGGGACAGCTCATCGGCGCTGCCGGCTACCCCACCGTGGTGGTGCAGGAGGGCGGCTACCGCATCCGCACCCTGGGGGTGAACGCGCGCCACTTCTTCACCGGCCTGGTGGAGGGCGCGGCGGCCAGGCCGCCGGCCCGCCTCAGCCGCGCGCCCGGCGGCAAGGTCACCGTGAAGGGCCAGCTGTGGCGCGAGTCGGTGAAGCCGGAGGATGCCGCAAGGGTGCGCGACCTGGTCGCCGCGACGGGCATGTTCTCGGCCGAGGAGATCGCCATCGCCGAAGAACTGGTCCTGGAGCGCGTCGCCAAGGGCCGCGCCTCGGGCTACGACTTCGTGCTGCTGGAAGAGGACGGCGCCTTGCTTGGCTATGCCTGCTACGGGCCGATCCCCGGTTCCGAGACCAGCCACGACCTCTACTGGATCGCCGTCCATCCCGACCGTCAGGGCCGCGGCTTCGGCCGGCAGATCATGGAACGTGCCGAGGCGGGCATGCGCCGCGCCGGCGCCCAGCGGGTCTACATCGACACCTCGACCAGCCCGCGCTACGAAGCGACACGCAAGTTCTACGGCGACGCCGGCTTCTCGCTCACCGCCGAGCTGCCCGATTTCTACCGCCCCGGCGACGGCAAGGCGATCTACAGCAAGGCGCTGGTGAAAGCGTAGCCCCACCGCCGCATCCCTGCTAGCGTGCCGGCGGGAAACGGCCGGGGGAGCACAATGCCGCTGACGACCACCACAATCGGGGCCTATCCGAAGCCCGAGAGCGTGCGCATCCCCGACTGGTTCGACCCCGGCGCCATGGACTCGAGCGTCGCCACGCGGGACTACGTCGACGCCATCGAGAAGCTGGGCGCCGACGCCGGCCGCATCATCGCCGAGGGTGTGCGGCAGGTGGTCGCCGACCAGGTCGCCTGCGGCATCGATATTCCGACCGACGGCGAGGTGAAGCGCGAGAACTACGTGCACTACCACTGCCGCCACCTCGAGGGCTTCGACTTCGAGAACCTGACCCACCGCGTGCTGCGCGGCGGCGCCTACGAGACCGACCTGCCGACGGTGCGCGGCCCGGTGAAGGCGCGCGCGCCCTTCCTGCCCGACGACTGGAAGCTGGCCCAGTCCTTCACCGACCGGCCGGTGAAGATGACTTTGCCCGGCCCCATGACCATCGCCGACACCACCGCCGACGCCTTCTACGGCGACCCGCAGGCCCTCGGCCGCGACCTCGCCGTGGCGCTGAACCGGGAGATCCTCGCCCTCGCCGAGGCGGGCTGCCGCTACATCCAGGTCGACGAGCCGCTCTTCGCGCGCAAACCGAAGGAGGCCCTGGCTTACGGCCTCGACCACATCGCGCGCTGCTGGCAAGGCGTCCCCGAAGGCGTCACCAAGGTCATGCACATGTGCTGCGGCTATCCCAACCGCCTGGACCAGGAGGACTACGTGAAGGCCGACCCCGGCGCCTACCTCGAACTGGCCGAGGCGGTCGACGCCTCACCGGTCGACGCGGTCTCCCTGGAAGACGCCCACCGCCACAACGACCTGACCCTGCTCGACCGCTTCAAAGAGACCACGGTGATCTTCGGCGTCATCGCCATCGCCCGCAGCCGCGTCGAGAGCGTCGACGAAGTCCGCGAGCGCCTGCAGGCGGCCTTGCACCACCTTCCCGCCGAGCGCCTCGTCGCCGCGCCGGACTGCGGTCTCGGTCATCTCGGCCGCGACCTTGCCATGCAAAAACTGCGGGCGCTGTCGCAGGCGGCGAAAAGCGTATAGTCACCGGCCTGCATGACCCAGTCCATCGACCCGCAAGCAAACCCGACCCAAGGCGACCCTGCGCTGTCCGAGAGCCATCCCCTCGGGGCCTGGCTGGTCTTCGGCGCCGCCGTGGTCTGGAGCCTTGGCGGAATCCTCGCCCGGCTTGCAGATATGGACAATGCCTGGGCGACGATCTTCTGGCGCTCCGGCACCGCCGCCCTTTGCCTGCTCGCCTTCATGCTGCTGCGCGACGGCCGCGCTGGGACCCTCGCCCTCTTCTCCCGCATGGGCGCCGCCGGCCTGGCGGTCGCCGCCTGCTTTACCGTGGCCACGACCTCCTTCGTCGTCGCCCTGCAGTTCACCACTGTGGCCAACGTCCTCTTGATGCAGGCCGGCGTGCCGCTGATCGCGGCGCTGATCTCCCGCGTGCTGTTCGCCGAGCCGCTGCGCCTCGTCACCGGCATCGCCATCGCCGCCGTCATCGCGGGCGTCGCGGTGATGGTTTCCGACTCCCTCACCGGCAGGGTTTCGCCGCTCGGCGACGGCCTGGCGCTGCTCATCGCCTGCGCCTTTGCCACCGCGACGGTGATCACGCGACGCCACGCCGCCATCCGCATGACGCCCGCCGTCTGCACCGGCGCCGCCTTCGGCTGTGGAATTGCTCTGGCGGTGAACCTCGCTGCGGGCACCAGTGTTGCTGTGGAAGCCTGGCAGTTCGGCACCCTCGCCGTGTTCGGCATGACCCTGGGTCTCGGCATGGCGCTCTTCACCCAGGGCGCGCGGCTGATTCCCTCCGCCTTCGCCGCCCTGCTGAGCACCGCCGAGACAATTCTGGGCCCGCTATGGGTCTGGCTCTTCGTCGACGAGACCCCGACGCCCCGCACCCTGATCGGCGGTGGCATCGTGCTCGCTGCCATTGTCGGCTACCTGATCTGGCAGCTCTCCAACCACCGCAAGATCCGGCGCCTGGCCCCACCGGCACTGTAGGATCAGGCGAAGCGCAGCTGCTGGCCGACGCCCTGCCGCGCCGCCTTCTGCAGCAGGGCCCAGCCCAGCGCGATGTCCGAGGTGCTGAGGCCGCGGTGCCAGAACAGGTTGGTCTCCGCGTCGCTTTCACGCCCCGGCTTCAGCCCGGCGACGATCTCGCCCATCTCGGCGTGCAGGGTCTCCGGCGTCAGCTTGCCCTCGTCGACATGGCGCCGGAGCGATCCGTAGGGCCGCCCCGGCGCGCACTGGCCCCAGTCGTCGACCACGATCTTGTCCATGATGTCGGTGAGCGAGAACTCCACCGCGCTCATGGTGCCGTAGGGCACGACGAAGGCGCCCGGCTTCACCCACTCGGTGAGGAACAGCGGCTCGGGCGCGGGCAGGCGCGAGGCCTCGACCAGGATGTCGGCCCCCTCCAGGCAGTCGCGCCAGCTGTCGACCACGCGCACCGGCTTGCCGAGGTCCTGCTCCAGGCGCGCGCCGAAGGCCGCGCGGCTCTCCGGCCGGCGCGAGTGCACGCGGATCTCTTCGAAATCGAAGAGATGATCCAGCAGGCGCACGTTCCAGTAGGCGGTGCCGCGTGCGCCGATGTGGCCCAGCACCTTGCAGTCCTGGCGCGCCAGGTACTTGGCGCCGATCGCGGTCATCGCGCCGGTGCGCATGTCGGTGATGGCCGAGGCGTCGATGATCGCCTTGGGCACGCCGGTCTCGGGATCGAAGAGGTTGAGGATCGCCAGTTCCGAGGGCAGGTCGTGCTTGTAGTTGTCGACGAAGTCGCCGACCACCTTCACGCCGGCCACGCCGAGCGGCTTCACGTAGCCGCGCAGCACGTTGAAATGGCCTTTGTCGGAGGACTCCGGCACCAGGTGCACCCGCGGCTCGATCACCGTCTCGCCCAGGCCCTGGGCGCGCAGCGATTCCTCCACGGCGGCGATGATCTCGGCATCGGTCAGCGCCAGGGCGGCGACGTCCGGTCCGTTCAGGTAGGTGACATCGATCCGCTGCATGAGGGCTGGAACTAAACGCTGAGCGCCTGTTCCAGGTCCTCGATGAGGTCGGCGGGATCCTCCAGGCCGACCGAGAGCCGCAGCAGGCCGTCGCCGATCCCCAGCTCGGCGCGCTCTTCCGGCTTCAGGCGCTGGTGCGTCGTGGTCGCCGGATGGGTGATCAGGCTTTTCGAATCGCCGAGGTTGTTGGAGATGTCGATGGTGGCCAGCGCGTTCAACATGCGGAAGGCGCGCGCCTTGCCGCCGGCGACCTCGAAGGCGACCAGGGTGCTGCCGCCGCCCATCTGGCGCCTGGCCAGTTCGGCCTGCGGATGGCTGGCGAGCCCCGGATAGAGCACCTTGGTCACGCCGCTCTGGCCTTCCAGGAACTCGGCCACCTTCAAGGCGCTCGCGCAGTGGCGCTCGACGCGCAGCTCCAGGGTCTCCAGGCCCTTCACCATGACCCAGGCACTGAAGGGGCTCATGGTAGGGCCGGTGTGACGGTAGAACATCTGCAGGTGGTCCTTGATGAAGGCCTCGCTGCAGAGGATGGCGCCGCCCATGGTGCGGCCCTGGCCGTCGATGTGCTTGGTGGCGGAATAGACGACGATGTCGGCGCCCAGCGCCAGCGGGCGCTGCAGGGCCGGCGTGGCGAAGACGTTGTCGACGATGACCGTGGCCCCGGCGGCGTGGGCCAGTTCGCTCACCGCCTGGATGTCGATGACTTCCAGCGTCGGATTGGACGGCGTCTCCAGGAAGACCGCCCGGGTGCCGGGTGCCAGCGCCTCTTCCCAGGCCTTCAGGTCGGTGCCGTCCACCAGCACGCTCTCGATGCCGTAGCGCGGCAGCAGTTCGGCGATGATGTACTGGCAGGAACCGAACAGCGCGCGCGAGGCGACCACCCGGTCGCCCGCCTTCAACTGCGCCATGAGCGAGGCGAAGACCGCGCTCATGCCGCTGGCGGTGGCGCGGCAGGCCTCGGCGCCTTCCAGCAGCCGCAGGCGCTCCTCGAACATGGAGACCGTCGGGTTGGCGTAGCGCGAGTAGACGAAGCGCTCCTTGTCGCCCTTAAAGGCGGCCTCGGCCTCCTCGGCGGAGGTGTAGACATAGCCGGAGGTCAGGTAGAGCGCTTCGCTGGTCTCGTCGAAGCCGCTGCGCGTCAGGCCGCCGCGGACCATCTCGGTCTGCGGGCGCCAGTGCCGTGTCGTTGTGGCGTTGTCCTTCGGCATCGTCCGGTCTTTCGTCTCGCTCACTTCATCGCCCGATCACATCAGCCCTGGGCCCAGGGCAGCCCGGCGACCTTCCAGCCGCCGACACTGCCGCGGTGCAGCGCGCCGTCGCGGTCGCCTTCGAAGCCTTCGGCGACATTGTAGCAGGGCCCGAAGCCGGCCTGGGTCAGCGCGATGGCGGCCGCCTTGGAGCGCGCGCCGGAGCGGCACAGCAGCAGCACCGGCTGGTCCTTGCCCACGCCCTTGGCCGCCACCTCGGCGGCGAAGTCCGCATTGCGCGCCATGTCGGGGTAGGCCTGCCAGGAGATGCAGAGCGCCTCCTTGCCCAGGCCGTCCAGGCGCGGCAGCCCGACAAAGCCCCACTCCGGGGCGGTGCGCACGTCGATCAGCACCGCCTTGGGGTCTTCTTCCAGAAGCGCCCAGGCTTCGGCCGGGCGCAGATCGCCTGCATAGCCCTCGTTCATCACGCAACTCCCAGCTCTTGCATCCCCGGCCGGCCCTGCGGCACGCCTCGGGTTGGCGAGTTTAGGCCGCGCGGCGCCGGACGCAACCGCCTATTTTACACCTTCGGACCTTGGATTGTCTGCAAATCCCCCTCAGGAAGTGAGGAAATAGTCCTCGGCGAACAGCAGCGTGGTGGGATGCAGCCGGAATCCGCCGACCCGCTCCGACATCACGGTCACCACGGAGAGCCAGGAGGGCTGCACCACAGGGCCGGTTTCCTGCATGCGGATCTCGATCTCCCGCATCAGGGGGCGCCGGGCCTCGACGTCCAGCAGACCCTCCACCCCGGTCAGCAGGGCGTCGATCTCGGGATCGGAGAAGCCCGTCGTGTTCCAAGGCACGCCGGAGCGCATCGTGAGATCCAGCAGCATGAAGCCGAGCGGTCGCGGCGCCCATTCGACGAAAGCCAGCGGCGCCTTGTCCCAGACCTCCCAGAAGCGGGCGGAGGGCAAGACCTCGAGGGTGCAGCGGATGCCCGCCTCCTGGTACTGGGCCGCCATGACCTGCACCGCGGCCAGCTCCCACTCCGGCGAGGGCTTGCAGGTGATGGTCAGGTCCAGGCCGTCCGGATGGCCCGCTTCCGCCAGCAGGCGGCGGGCCTCTTCCGGTCGGTATCCCATCGCCGGCACCTCGGCATAGCAGGGGTGCACCGGCGCCACCATGTGGTGCTGCGCGGGCTCGCCATAGCCGCGCAGGGCGGTCCGGGTCACCGCCTCGACGTCGATGGCGAGGCGCAGGGCGCGGCGCACCCGCGGGTCGTCGAAGGGCGGCGTGTCGACCCGCATCTGCAGCAGGCCCGTGGCGGCGGTGCGGGTGCGGTGGATGCTGAAGCCCGGGCGCTCCGCCAGCAGGTCCGCCACCGAGTAGTCGCAACGCACCAGGCCGTCGACCTGGCCCGAGACGACGGCGCCCGCCGCGGCCGACGGGTCGTCCCCAAGATCGATCAGCAGCAACTCGTCGAGCCGCGCCTCCGGCCGGCCTTCGCGCTGGGCGTCCGTCTTGCGCAGCAAGGCGCGCTCGCCGACCCGATACTCGGCGAGCCGGAAGGGACCGGTGCCGTTGGAGCCGGCGCCGAAGCGGCCGCCTTCCTCCGGGTCGAGCATCACGTTGGTGAAGTGGAAGAGGTGCTCAGGGACAGCCACCTGCGGCGTGCGGAGATTGAGCCGCAGATGAAAGTCGCCGCGCTTCTCCACGGCGGCGGCATCCCAAAGTCCGGCGCCCGCGCCCGGCACCGCCGGGTTTTCCGCCAGCATGTAGTCGCGCATCAGACCCAGGGCGGAGGATCCCGTCGCGGGATCGAGGATGCGGCGCAGGTTCCATTCGACGTCGTCGGCGACGAAGCGGCGGCCGCTGTGCCAGCGGATGTCCTTGCGCAGAAACAGGTCCCAGCTGCGCAGGTCGGGGGACACCTGCCACCCGGCGAGCAGATGCGGGCGGGTGATGTTGTCGAAGCCGGTGCGCGTCAGCGGCTCGCAGACCTGGTGCACCACGTTGGCCGGCGCCAGCCAGGACAAGGCATGGGGATCGCTGAGCGGATGCAGCCGCTCGCCGAGGACCAGGCGCCCGCCGGCGCGCTGCGGAACCTGCTCTTCGGCAGCCGCGGCGGTGACGTCGGCCATGGCGCGCGCGGCCACGACGGAGACACCGAGCAGGGTCGCCAGGCGCAGAAAGGCACGCCGCCCAAGCCGCCCCTCGGCCAGGCGCGCGCGCAACGTCGCGACCATCGGATGCTGGTGCCCCTCGACCATGCCTCTCCCACCTTCAACCCCAAGGTTCATGATAGGCACCGGAGGAGGTAAGTCCAAGGCGCTGGAGACAGCGTTACCCGATCAATCGGCGGAAGGTGGCGAATTGCCCGTTTTGCGCGAGTCCAACGCCTTGAGTATCGTCTCCTGCTCGGCGAAATGGACGACGCTTTGCGGGAAGGGAATCTCGATGCCCGCCTCGCGGAACGCCTTGTCTATGGCGAAGCGCAGATCGCTGGAAATGAGCAGGCGGTAGCTCACTTCAGCGGTGTAGCAGCGCAGTTCGAAGTCCAGACTGCTGGCCCCGAAGTTCATGAAGAGCACCTGCGGCTCCGGTGAGGTCAGCACCCGTTCGTGGCTCTGCGCGCAGGCCAGCAGCACCTCACGGACCTTCTCGACGTCCGAGCCGTAGGCGACGCCGACGGCCACCTCGATACGGCCGTAGTGATCCTTGTGGGTCCAGTTGGTGACGGCGGTCGACACGAAATCCGAATTCGGAATGATGACGGAAGCGCGCTGAAAGGTGGTCAGCTCCGTCGAGCGCACCGTGATGCGCTTGACGGTGCCCTCGTTGCCGCCGACGACGACCCAGTCGCCGACCTTCACCGGACGCTCGATGAGCAGGATGATGCCGGAGACGAAGTTGCTGACGATGGTCTGCAGGCCGAAGCCGATGCCGACCGAGAGCGCGCCGGCGATCAGCGCGATGTTCGAAAGATCGATGCCGAGCGCCGAGATGCCGAAGACCGCGGCCAGAATGATGCCAAGGTAGCCGAAGCCTGCCGACAGCGAGTTCTGCACGCCGGTGTCGAACCCGGTCTGCGGCAGCACCTTGTTGGTGAGGAAGCGCTGGCCCAGGCGGGTCAGCCCCAGCAGGACGGCAAAGACCGCCAAGGCCACAATCAGATCGTAGAAGGAGATGGTGACGCCACCGATGGTGATTCCGGAAGCGAGACGGCTGGCCTCCGCCCAGTATTCACCGAAAGGCGCAAACCAGATCGACGCGATGAGCACCGGGGCGACGATCACCAGAACCGTGTCGAGTAGCAGCCGGAGCCAGAACTTTAGGCGTTTGCGCAGGACATGGGCCAGACCGAGCACGTTGCACACGGCATTCGAACGCATGGCGGCGCCGATCAGCTCTCGCACCAAACCGCGCAGGATGGCCATCGCGACCAAGACCAGGATGCTCAACAGCAGATTGGTGATAAGAAAATCGGCCAAGTCGGCGTAGCCGAGGAAAGCCGCAACGATGCCGGCTAGGGCGATCGGCGCAATCGCCCCACGCAGCAAGCGCCAGAGACCGGATTCCGGCACATCGCTCTCGGCTGCACTCGGCCCGGCTTCGCTCACCGCCTCGGGCTCCGCAGCTTCGCCTTCCTCGTTGAGCGCGCTGCGCCGCCAGTAGCGTTGGCGGGAGATGTCGATGACCGGCAAAGCCAGCACCAGAATCACGATGAAAGTCGACAACGAGAAATAGGTGTCGCTGACGCCGATCTGCTCCTGCGACTCGAAGAGGAAGATGGCGGCGGCGAAAAGTGCCGCCAGACAAGTGAAGCGCCAGCCGAGCTTGCGGGCGTTTTCCGGCGTGACCGGCAGCAGTCGCCACTGTGGTAGGTCTGGGGACAGCACGGCATAGGGCACTGCCCAGGCTAGGCTGAAAAAGACCATGACGGCCAGAAAGGTGGTGACCACGGTCCAGAACAGGCTGGCGTCGGCCTCGTAGTGCGGCCAGGCGGCATAGAGCAGCCCGGCAAAGACCAGCGCCGGAATGATGCCGCGGGCAATCGCGCTGGCGATGGAGGCCAAGAAGCGTGCGCTGTAGCTTGGACGGCTGACCGACGTATCGCGCCCGTAGCGGCCCAGCAGCCAGCGGCGCAGCAGCCCGCCGACCGCGACCGCCAGCAGCAATTGCACGACAACGCGCAGCGACACCGTACTGCGGCGTTCCTCACTCTCCAGACTACGCCACCAGGCAACCGGCGAGCGCGCGATCTGATTTAGGATCGAGAAGAACTCGGGCACGGCGGTGCGCCAGGTTTCCGCCGCCCAGGGTGCCGGATAGGCGCGGAACAGGGCTGCGAAGCGCTTCTGCTGCGTGAGCGTGCCGGCCAACTCGTCCAACTCATCGGCCTGGACGATAGCGAGGTTGGCTCGAGTGATGAGCGCTCTAACCTGCTGCAGGTCCGCTTGTAGCGCCGCGCGTTGCTGGGCGACCTCCTCCGCCTCTTCGGCCTGGCCTTCTCCCGGCACCGGGCCGAGCGCGGCCAAGCGGCGCTCCAGGGTCTCCACCTCGGGCTGCAGCGACGCGATCAAGTCCTCCGCTTTTTCTCGTATCTCCCTTGTCACTTCGAGGAAACGCTCGGCGCTCTCTTCGGTGGTGTCGGCGCGATACAACTGCTGCTCGATGAGGTCGAACCGGTAGATCCACTGCTCGACCTCGGCTTGCGCTTTGGCTACCTGGGCGGCAGCAGGTCCTGCCAGGGCGCCGCCGAGGCAAAAGGTCAGGAGGAGAAGCAGGCGAAAAACAAACAGCCGCAAAATGAGGATCCTTTTGGAGAATTCGCAAACATCTAGCATGGCAGCTTCAGCCTGTGGAAGCCGCTCTTGCACCCGCCCGATCTTGTTCAAGGGCCTGCAGGCACTGAGGTTACGGGTTTTGACATGAGCCAAATCGACCCGCTGTTTGGAGCGACGACGAGGGACATGCTAGAGCATATTCGAGGAAGAGCCACGCGACAGCGAACCGATTTCGCCATATCCTGAAAGAACGGAGTCCCAGACATTCAAGGGCAGAGATGACTGAACGAGTTAAAATGAGCAGCAGCGACCTGGCCAACGGTGGCCGGATCCTGGTGAACCAGTTGGTGGCCGAAGGGGTCGACCGCGCCTTCGGCGTGCCGGGCGAAAGCTATCTGGCGGTTCTCGACGCCCTCTACGACACCCCGGAGATCGCCTACCACCTCTGCCGGCAGGAGGGCGGCGCCGCGATGATGGCCGACGCCTACGGCAAGCTGACGGGCCGGCCGGGCATCTGCTTCGTGACCCGCGGCCCGGGCGCGACCAACGCGAGCGCCGGCGTCCACATCGCCTTCCAGGATTCCACGCCGATGATCCTCTTCATCGGCCAGGTCGGCCGCGCCATGATGGAGCGCGAAGCCTTCCAGGAGATCGACTACCGCCGCATGTTCGGCCAGATGGCCAAGTGGGTGGCCCAGATCGACGATGCGGAGCGCATTCCGGAGATGGTCAGCCGCGCCTTCCACACCGCCACCTCGGGCCGGCCCGGTCCGGTGGTCCTCGCCCTGCCGGAGGACATGCTGTCGACGCCGGTGCCGGCACCGGTACCGGCACGGCCCTATCATGCCAGCAGCGGCTACCCCGATCCGGCCCTCATGGCCGGGCTGTGGCAGCGCTTCGATCGCGCCAAACGCCCGCTGATCGTCGTCGGCGGCGGCGACTGGAGTGCGGCGGCCAAGGCCGACCTCGAGGCCTTCGCCGAGGCGACCCGGGTGCCCGTCGCCGTCTCGTTCCGCTGCCAGGACTATTTCGACAACACGCATCCCTGCTATGCCGGCCACGTCGGCATCGCCATCGATCCCAAGCTGGCCGGGCGCATCCGTGAATCCGACCTGCTGATCCTGCTGGGCACCCGTTTCGGAGAGATGACCAGCAGCGGCTACAGCCTGATGAAGATCCCCAATCCCGATCAGCCGCTGGTGCATGTCTATCCGGACCCGGAGGAGCTCGGCCGCGTCTACCGTCCGGAGCTGGCCATCCAGGCCGGCAGCGCCGCCTTCGCCCGGGCCGCCCGCGCGATGATCGAGGACGGCGTGACTTTCGACAGCAGCGCCTGGGCGGAGTCGACGGCGGCGGCTCACAGCGACTACCTCGCCCACAACGCCCCGATCGAGGTTCCCGGTCGCCTGCAGCTCGGCAAGCTGGTGGCCTGGCTCGCGGAGACGCTGCCGCCGGAGACCATCGTCACCAACGGCGCCGGCAACTACGCCGGCTGGGTGCACCGCTTCTACCGCTTTCA
This sequence comes from Kiloniellaceae bacterium, assembly GCA_036781105.1. Taxonomy (GTDB): domain Bacteria; phylum Pseudomonadota; class Alphaproteobacteria; order Kiloniellales; family Kiloniellaceae; genus Pelagibius. Next base: position 4,857 of record DAIQBR010000034.1, on the reverse strand, counting down.
CAAGTTCCGCAGCCAGCTCGCGCCGACGTCGGGCTCGATGGGCTACGGCCTGCCGGCCGCCGTCGCGGCCAAGGCCGTGCATCCGGAACGCCCGGTGGTCTGCTTCGCCGGCGACGGCTGCTTCATGATGCACGGGCAGGAGCTGGCGACCGCCGTGCAGTATGGCCTCAACATCATCGTGCTGGTGGTGAACAACGGCACCCTCGGCACCATCCGCATGCACCAGGAGAACCACTACCCCGGCCGGGTCAGCGCCACCGATCTCGCCAACCCGGATTTCGCCGCCCTGGCGCGCGCCTACGGTGCCTTCGGCGAAGTGGTGGAGGACGGCGCCGACTTCGCCGAAGTCTTCGCGCGGGCGCAGGCCTCCGGC
>DAIQBR010000034.1:373-4450 GCA_036781105.1 Kiloniellaceae bacterium | reverse complement strand
CGACCGCGACCCTCAGCGGCCTGCGCGCCAAGGCCCTGGCGAAGTAGCGGCAGCCGAAAGATTCAGGGGTAGTCGCAGCGGTCGGCGGTGACCGTGAGGAAGCCGCGTGCGCCGGGCAGCGCGGTGAAGCGGAATTCGTCGTCGCCGGCGACGACGGAGTAGTGCAGCGGCAGGGCGCCCTCCGCGGTCACCGACTTGCCACCCAGCTGCGTGAAGGTCACGCTGATCGGCTTCTCCGGATCGTACCAGGCCTCGAGGTTGCCGCCGCTGTCGCGCGCCGCCTGGCCCACGGCGGTCACCGTGATGGCCCGGTCGCCGAAACTGACGGCGTCGTTCGCGCCGCCGGTCTGCAATTCGGTGGTGACGATGAAGCGCTTGGTCTCGGGCTGTTCGTCGCAGCTGCGCGGCTTGTCGGCGGCGGAGACCAGGAAGGCGAGCCTTTCCTCGTCGGCGCCGGCTTCCAGTTTCTTCTTCACCAGCACCATCATCTCGCGCACGAAGCCGGTCGGGACTTCCCGTTCGTAGCGCACCTTCCAGTTGGTGATTTCCTCGCGCGCCCGGGCAAGGTCCGTCGCCAGGGCCGCGCTCTGCTGCTGCAGGCCGGAGACCTCCAGCTGCAGCGCGGCAATCTGCTCCTCGGCCTTCACCACCTCGCGCTCGGCCAGCTGCGTCCCGGCGCGATGGGACCAGACCCCTGCGGCAAGGACCAGCACCAGCGCCAGCACCCACTTGGTAACACCCCACCACAAGCGGCGGCGGCGGCGCTGGCGGTTTTCATGAAGGCCCAGAGACATTTCCGACTAACGTCCTCGAGTTACAGAGGTCTTTCGCATTGGACGGGGCCAGAAGGGATACCGCCCCGTCGCTCCGGCGGCTGGTCGGGCAGCGGTCCCGGATCGCCGGCCAGAGCCCTGCCAAAGTCGTCATAACCTATTGAAATGAAAATGCATTTATTCGAAGCATCTGCATTTTTCTACCACCGCTCCCCGGCACAGGCAAGCCACAGCAATCTCTTCCGGATCCGCCGGCGGCGGCCCGGCCGTTAACCGAAGCTTACCCTTGTGGCCCTAGGGTGACAAAACCGCGGAGGTGACAAAAAAGGGACGGTGCCGATGCAGCGGCGTCCCGCGACATCTCCCTCGAGAGCAGGTGACCCGAGCAAGCGCCGATGGCCAAGGAAAGTGACGATCCCCGCCGCGCCCTGCTGCGCCAACTGGCCCAGTTGCGCGGCCGTCTCGACCCCAAGGCGCTCGACCGCGTCCTCAGCAAGATCGACGGCTGGGAACCCTACGACCGTGACTCCGCGGGCGAGGCGGTGCGCCGGTTTCTCGAGACCCGCACCGACGGCGGCAAGTTCCAGGACCGCCTGCGCGAAGAGCTGAAGAACAAGAAGGACGGCGGCTGACCCTCTCCGAGTGACGGCCGCGGCGCAAAACCGTTGCCCGCGACTTGGCCCCACGCCTATGCTGCCCGCTTCGCAATCTCAGGGGCCGGGTCTTGGAACTCACCTCTCTGCTGCTCTTTGCCGGCGCGCTGCTCGTCGCGGCCGGCTCGCCGGGCCCCAGCATCGCCGCCCTGGTCGCGCGCGTGCTGACGTCGGGCTGGCGCGATGTGCTGCCTTTCCTGGCCGCCATGTGGATCGGCGAGGCGATCTGGCTGTCGCTGGCGGTCTGGGGCCTCGCCGCCATCGCCGAGAGCCTTCACCTGCTGTTCCTGGTGATCAAGTATCTCGGCGTCGCCTACCTGCTCTACCTCGCCTGGCGCATGTGGTTCGCCCCGGTCGAGCTGCGCGAGGACGCCCTGCCGCAAACCCGTTCGGCCGGCAAACTCTTCGCCGCCGGCATGGCGGTCACTATCGGCAACCCGAAGATCATGGTGTTCTACCTCGCCCTGCTGCCGGCCATTATCGACTTGAAGGCCGTGACCCCGGTCGGCTGGCTGGAACTCACCGCGACGATGCTGGTGGTGCTGGCCGCCATCGACCTCACCTGGGCCGGCGTCGCCGCGCAGGCCCGCCGGGTGCTGCGCTCGCCGCGCGCCGTGCGGGCCGCCAACCGCGCCAGCGCCACCGTCATGGCCGGCGCCGCCGCGGCCATCGCCTCGCGCTGACGTTTTAGCCTCCCGTGTCCCGCGACCTTCTGAAGGCCATGGCCTGGGCCGTCGCCGGCGCCTTCCTTTTCGCCTTCATGTTCATGCTGCCGAAGCTGGCAAGCGGCGCCGTGCCGCCGGTGCAGGTGGCTTTTCTGCGCTATGGCGCCGGCTTCCTCACCATCCTGCCCTTTTTCCTTTATCACTACGGACCGCGCCAGGCGGTGCCGGAGGTCATCGCACCCTCCAAGCGCCGGCTCAACCTGCTGCATGCGCTGCGCGCCTGCTGCGGCGTCGCCAGCGTCGCTTTCGGCACCTACGCCGTCACCCACATTCCCCTGGCGAATGCCCAGGCCATCGCCATGACCAACGGCGTCTTCGGCGTGATCCTGGCGGTGATCTTCCTGCGCGAGCGCGTCACCCCGGCCGACGTCGCCGCCGGCATCATCTGCCTCGCCGGCGCCGTGGTGGTCGCCGGGCCCGACCCCGCGGCGCCCGGCTGGATCTCGCTCGGCGCGGCGGCGGCCCTGGTGCAGGCCTTCGCCTGGGGTTCGGAACTCGTGCTGCTGCGCTTCGCCGCGGTGAACGACACGCCGCGCCGCACCCTCACCCTCGTGAACGGCAGTGCCTGCCTCGTTCTGCTGGTGAGCACGGTCTGGTGGTGGCGCGTCCTGCCGCTGGCCGACGCGGTGATCCTGCTGAGCATGGGACCGGTCGCCATCCTCGGCCAGTACTGCAACATCCGCGCTTTCCAGTTGGCGGAGACCGCCAAGCTGGTGCCGGTGAAGTACTCGGGCCTGGTCTTCGCCGCCCTGCTCGGCCTGGTGTTCTTCGGCGAGTGGCCGCGCCCGGCGGCCATTGCCGGCGCCATGATGATCTGCGCCGGCGCACTCTATCTCTCGCGCCAGAAGCCGCTGCGGCCGACCATGGCGACCGGCACGGGGGACTGACCGGCGTTACTTCCTCTCATGTCGCACAGAGAACTCTTCGAACCACGCCGCCAGGGCCTCCAGCTCAATCCCACCCGCCGCCAACGCCATGATCACCTGCACAATGGATGTTTCCGGCGGTGAGAAGTCATAACCGTTGAGGGACAGAAACGCTGCCCCTGCCAGCACGGAGGTCCGCTTGTTGCCGTCGACGAAAGGATGGTTGCGCGCAATGCCGAAGCAATAGTCTGCCGCTAGGACAAAGAGCGAAACGCTCTCTTCATAAGCGGCGCGGTTGCGAGGGCGCGCGAGCGCACTTTCCAGCAACTCGATTTCACGGACACCGTCGCTCCCTCCGAAGCGCGCAACAGATTGGTGATGCAGCGCCGTAACCATGGCCGTGGTCAGCCAGCGAGCCTCGGTCACTCGGCCAGCTTCTTCATCGCATTGGGGAAGCGGCGCATGAAATCTTCACCGGCTTTCAGTGCCTCGGCGAAGTCGGGGTCGTAGGGCGTCAGTTCGATGCCGTCGGGCGTCTTCACAACAAAGAGGCTGTCGCCCTCTGCCAGTCCCATAGCGCGGACATGCTCTGAGAGAGTTACGCCCAGCGAGTTCCCGATGCGGCGGATCTTTACGATGTCGGACAAGGTGGGGCTCCGTTGGGGGGTCGAAGGGTCACTATATCACATTTGTATAATTTAACATTCGTAAAATTTTGCCAGAAACCGGGCCGCTATGAGCAGTTCAACCGACGCGAAAAGCCCCTTAGACTGCCGCGCGATTGCAATCGCTTCTCTCCGACTTTCCCTGCAGGAGTCCCCGATGGACATGCGCAAGCTGGGCCGCAGCGGCCTGACCGTCTCGCCGATCTGCCTCGGCACCATGATGTTCGGCGACCAGACCGAGGAGAAGGAGGCGCAGCGCATCATCGCCCACGCGCGCGATGCCGGGGTGAACTTCATCGACACCGCCGACCAGTACGCCAAGGGCAAGTCGGAGCAGATCGTCGGCCGCGCGCTGGCCAAGGACCGCGACTCCTGGGGGGTGGCGACCAAGGCCG
>DAIQBR010000034.1:0-344 GCA_036781105.1 Kiloniellaceae bacterium | reverse complement strand
TTCGCAGGGGCTCAGCCGCAAGTGGCTTTTGAAGGCGATGGACGACAGCCTCGACCGCCTGAAGATGGACTACGTCGACATCTGGTACCTGCACCTGGACGACTACTCGACGCCACTGGAAGAGGCGGTCAGCGCCGTCGCCGACGTGCTCGGCTCGGGCCGCGCGCTCTACTGGGGAGTCAGCAACTTCCGCGCCTGGCGCATCTGCGAGCTGGTACGCCTCGCCGAGATCGCCGGCATCGACAAGCCGGTGGTCTGCCAGCCCTACTACAACGCCATGAACCGCATGCCGGAGGTCGAGATCCTGCCGGCCTGCGAGTACCACGGCCTCGGCGTTGTCCCGT
>DAIQBR010000033.1:0-16333 GCA_036781105.1 Kiloniellaceae bacterium | reverse complement strand
CCGATGTCGACCTCGGCCGAGGGTTCGGTGAAAGGGAAGTAGCTGGGCCGGAAGCGCAGCGGCAGGTCGTCGACGCCGAAGAAGGCGCGGCAGAAGGCCGTCAGCGTGCCCTTCAGGTGGCCCATGTGGCTCTTCTTGTCGATCACCAGCCCCTCGACCTGATGGAACATCGGCGAGTGGGTGGCGTCGTGGTCGGCGCGGAAGGTGCGCCCCGGCACGATGATGCGGATCGGCGGCTTCTCGGCCAGCATGTGGCGGATCTGCACCGGCGAGGTGTGGGTGCGCAGCACCTTGCGGCTGCCGTCGGCGGCCGGGCGCATGTAGAAGGTATCCATCTCCTGGCGCGCCGGGTGCGCCTCGTGGATGTTGAGGGCCGTGAAGTTGTAGTAGTCGTCTTCGATGTGCGGGCCCTCGGCGACCGAGAAGCCCATCTCGCCGAAGATCGCCACCAGTTCCTCGAAGGTCTGGCTGATCGGGTGGATGCGGCCGATCTCCGCCGGGCGCGCCGGCAGGGTGACGTCGAGGGACTCGCCGGCGAGGCGGGCCTCCAGCGCGCTTTCCTCCAGGTCGGCGCGGCGGGCCTCGATGGCCTCGCTCACCGCTTCCTTCACCCGGTTCAGGCTCTGGCCGGCTTCGCGGCGCTCCTCCGGCGTCAGGCTGCCGAGGGTCTTGAGACGCTGGGTGACCTCGCCCTTCTTGCCGAGCGCCTGCACCCTGAGGCTCTCAAGCGCCTCCAGATCGCCGGCCGAGGCCACGCGATCGAGCAGGCTGTTCTGCAGTTCTTCGAGGTTCTCCATCACCCAGACGCCTCGTTCTGCCGCCCGTCCGGCGCGCCCGCCCTTATCGCTGGGGCGCGCCTTACACGACGGGACCGGTCTCTGGTCTTGTTAGGAAAGCCTAGGGCCCGAAAGCTTACGCCTGGGCGGCCTTGGCCTGCTCCACCAGGGACTTGAAGGCATCGGGCTCGCGCACCGCCAGGTCGGACAGCACCTTGCGGTCGAGCTCGATACCGGCCCGCTTGATGCCGTTCATAAACTGGGAGTACGTCATGCCGTGCTCACGCGCGCCGGCGTTGATGCGCTGAATCCACAGGGCGCGGAAATTGCGCTTCTTGGTGCGGCGGTCGCGGTAGGCGTACTGCAGGCCCTTTTCGACCCGCTCGATGGCCACGGTGAAGACGTTGTTGCCGCGGCCGCGATAGCCCTCGGCGCGCTTGATGATCTTCTTGTGCCGGGCGTGGGTGGTGACGCCGCGCTTGGTTCTTGCCATGTCCGTGCCTCCCTTACTTCGCGTAGATCAGGAAGTTGCGACGGACGACCTTGGCATCGGCGTCGCTCATGATGCCCATGGCGCGGGTGCTGCGGATCATCTTCTGGGGGCGGCGGCGCATCATGTGGCGCTTGCCGGCGGGCTTGTACTTGACCTTGCCGGTGGCCGTGAAGCGGAAACGCTTCTTGGCGCCAGCCTTGTTCTTCAGCTTGGGCATTTTGCATCCTTTCAGAACAAAATCAGATGGTTAGAGCGGCTGGGCATGCCCTTTAGCCGGACCGCTCGGATAGGAACGCGGGGTTATAGCCCTCCGGCGGGGGGAATGCAAGCATCGCCGGAGCCGCCGCCGGCCCCGGAAAAGCCTGAAAATCCGCGGCTAAGCGGGCGCCGTCAGTCTCCCGGAGACAGCTGGGCGCGGAAGCCGGCCGCGGCGATCTCCGCGCTGCGCCGCAGGGCCTGCAGCGTCATGCCGTCGCGGGCGGCGGCGGACAGCCCGGAGAGGGCCACAATGACGAAGTCGGCGAGGTCCGCGGCCCGCTCGGGGTAGTCCCGGGCGATGCGGCCAGCCAGCCGCGCGCGGCCCAACTTCCGAAGCTCCGCGGTCAGGGCGCGGACTTCCGGGTCGGCGCAGTTGCGGGTGCCGTCCAGCACCAGGCAGCCGCGCAGGCCGCCGGGCGCGCCATAGGCCTCGGCCGCGCGCCGCAGCAGGCGGGGGATTACCTCGGCGACCGGCCCGGCCTCGTCGAGGGTCGCCTGGACGAAGGCCCCCTCGCCCTCGAGGTAGCGCGCCAGGGCCCGCTCGAAGAGCCCCTTCTTGCTGCCGAAGGCGGCGTAGAGGCTGGGCGCCTTCACGCCGATGGCCGCGCCCAGTTCGGCGACGCCGACGGCGTCGTAGCCGCGGGCCTGAAACAGCGCCATGGCGGTCTCCACCGCCCGCTCCTCGTCGAAGGCGCGCGGGCGGCCGCGGGCGGCAGGTTTCGGCGCCTTGCCCGCGGGCCGCGCAAGATCCGGAGATATTTTTTTAGCGGTCACTATATTTTTCTCTTGAAGGCCGTCCTGCGGCACCCCTCTTATGTAGTGACCATTACACAATTCCTCAAGGAGAATGCATCGTGGCAACGCTCACGGACAAGAAAGCGCAAGCAGTCAACGGGCCGCTGACGGGCAAGAAGGCCCTGGTGCTGGGCGGCAGCCGCGGCATCGGCGCGGCCATCGTGGAACGTCTGGTGGCGGAGGGGGCGACCACCGCCTTCACCTACGCCGGCTCGGCCGAGGCCGCGGAGACCCTGGCCGCCAGGACCGGCACCACCACAACGAAGGCCGACAGCGCCGACCGGGGGGCCGTGGCCAGGGTCATCGCCGAAGCAGGGCCGCTCGACATTCTGGTGGTGAATGCCGGCATCGCCGTCGCCGGCGACCCCCTGGAAATCGACCCGGCCGACATCGACCGCCTGATCGACATCAACGTGCGCGGGCCCTACCACGCCGCGGTGGAGGCGGCGCGCAAGATGCCCGAGGGCGGGCGCATCGTCATCATCGGCTCGGTGAACGGCGACCGCGTCCCCTTTCCCGGCTTCGCGGCCTACGGGCTCAGCAAGGCGGCGATCCAGGGCCTGGTGCGCGGGCTGGCCCGCGACCTGGGACCGCGCAACATCACGGTGAACAACGTGCAGCCCGGGCCGGTCGACACCGACATGAACCCGGCCGACGGCCCGATGAAAGAGGCCATGCATTCTGTGCTGGCGATCAAGCGTCACGCCCGCCCGGCGGAGATCGCCGGCCTGGTGGCCTATCTGACGGGTCCGGAGGACGGCTACGTCACCGGCGCGCAGCACACCATAGACGGCGGCTTCGGCGCCTGAGGCGCCGGCCCGCCACTCCGGTTCTGTCTGAAGGGAAAGGCCGCCTGCTGCTTGCGGGCGGCCGAAACCTGCCTGGACCCTGGCTATCAGGAGCCGCCGCCGACATCGCGCGACGCGCCGCCGGCCCCCGCACCCCTTAACGGGGCGCCATGACCCCCATCGTTCGGTCGGCGCCGCTCATCGCGGCGCCATGACCATGGTCATCTGGCGGCCTTCCAGCTTGGGGAACTGCTCCACCTTGGCGGTCTCCTCCATTTCCTCGCGCACGCGGTCGAGGACCTGCTTGCCGAGTTCCTGGTGGACCATCTCGCGGCCGCGGAAGCGCATGGTCACCTTGACCTTGTCGCCTTCCTCGATGAAACGGTGGATCGAGCGCATCTTCACCTCGTAATCGTGGGTGTCGATGTTGGGCCGCATCTTGATCTCCTTGACCTCGATGACCTTCTGCTTCTTGCGGGCCTCGTTCTTCTTCTTCTGGGCCTCATAGCGGAAGCGGCCGTAATCGAGGATCTTGCAGACCGGCGGATCGGCGTTCGGCGAAACCTCCATGAGGTCGAGCCCGGCATTCTCCGCCCGCCGCAAGGCGTCGGAGACCGGCACCACGCCGACCTGCTCTCCATTCTCGTCGACCAGGCGAACCTGCGGCGAGGTGATCATGTCGTTGACACGCGGTCCGTCGCGGGACGGCGTGCTGTCAAAAGGTGGACGTGCTATCGCTTATGCTCCTTTGTTACCGTTACGAGAGTAGTCGTTCCAGGGTCCCGCCACAGCCCTCGCCCGGCGGGACGGCGCCCTCCGGTCCGAGATGACCTCATAGCCCGCCTGGAGCGGGGACCTCCCCAATCAATCGCCGGCCTGCGGACACACCGCAGCCGGCCCCTCTCACCCTAACAGCTATCGTTCCCGCACGGCGGTTGCCTGCGGGCCTGCTGCCTCAGCCTTGATCCTATCCACTGCTTCGCCGAGCGCAAGAACCTCTTGCTCCTTGCTGCCCAGGCGGCGCAGGGCGACCTTGCCCTCCTCCGCCTCGCGGCGCCCGACAACGGCGATCGCCGGCACCTTGGCGAGCGAATGCTCGCGTACCTTGTAATTGATCTTCTCGTTGCGCAGGTCGGTCTCGGTACGCAGCCCGGCCGCCCCGAGGGCCGCGGCGACCTCTTCGCCATAGTCGTTGGCATCCGAGGTGATCGAGGCCACCACCACCTGCACCGGGGCCAGCCACAGCGGGAACCGCCCGGCATACTGCTCGATGAGAATGGCCAGGAAGCGCTCGAAGGAGCCGAGAATGGCCCGGTGCAGCATAACCGGGCGGTGCTTCTCGCCATCCTCGCCGACGTAGGAGGCGCCGAGCCGCTCGGGCAGCACGAAGTCGACCTGGAAAGTGCCGCACTGCCAGTCGCGGCCGATGGCGTCGCGCAGCACGAATTCCAGCTTCGGCCCGTAGAAGGCACCTTCGCCGGGGTTCAGCGTGTACTCCAGGCCGGCCTCTTCGACCGCGTCCTTCAGGGCCTTCTCGGCCTTGTCCCAGGTCGCGTCGTCGCCGGCGCGCACCGCCGGGCGGTCGGAGAACTTCACCACCAAGTCGTCGAAGCCGAAGTCGCGGTAGATCGAGCGCAGCAGGTCGCAGAAGATCACCGTCTCGCTGTTGATCTGGTCCGGCGTGCAGAAGATGTGGGCGTCGTCCTGGGTGAAGGCGCGCACCCGCATCATGCCGTGCAGCGCGCCGGAGGGCTCGTTGCGGTGGCAGGCGCCGAACTCGGCCATGCGCAGCGGCAGGTCGCGGTAGCTGGTGATGCCCTGCTTGAAGATCTGCACGTGGCCGCGGCAGTTCATCGGCTTCACCGCCAGCGCGCGTTCCTCGGACTCGGCGATGAACATGTGCTCGTGGAACTTCTCCCAGTGGCCCGAGGCCTCCCACAGCGACCGGTCGATCAGCTGCGGGGTCTTCACCTCCAGGTAGCCGGCCGCCTCCAGGCGGCGGCGCATGTAGCGCTCCACCGTGCGATAGAGCGTCCAGCCCTTGGGGTGCCAGAACACCGATCCTGCCGCCTCTTCCTGCATGTGGAAGAGATTCATCTCGCGCCCGAGGCGGCGGTGATCGCGCTTCTCGGCCTCCTCCAGCATGGTGAGGTAGGCCTTGAGCTGCTTCTCGTTCTCCCAGCAGGTGCCGTAGATGCGCTGCAGCTGCGCGTTGCGGGCATCGCCGCGCCAGTAGGCGCCGGAGATCTTGGTCAGCTTGAAGGCATGGCCGAGCTTGCCCGTGGCGGGCAGGTGCGGGCCGATGCAGAGGTCGAGCCAGTCGCCCTGGCGATAGATCGAGATCTCCGCGTCCGCCGGCAGCGTTTCGATGTGCTCGGCCTTGTACTTCTCGCCGATCTCGGCGAAGTGGCGGATGGCCTCGTCGCGGTCCCAGACCTCGCGCACGATGGTCTCGTTGCGGTCGACGATCTCGTGCATGCGCTTTTCGATGACCGCCAGGTCGTCGGGCGTGAAAGGGACGTCGCGGGCGAAGTCGTAGTAGAAGCCGTTCTCGATCGCCGGGCCGAAGGTGACCTGGGTGCCGGGATAGAGCTCCTGCACCGCCTCGGCCAGCACGTGGGCGCAGTCGTGGCGCAGCAGTTCCAGGCTGTCCTCATGGCCGGCGGTGACGATCTCCACCGCCGCGTCACGCTCGATCGGCCGGGTCAGGTCGCGCAGCTCGCCGTTCACCTTCACGGCAAGCGCCGCCTTGGCGAGGCCCGGGCCGATGGCGGCCGCGATCTCGCCGCCGGTGACCGGCCCCTCGAAGGCGCGCCTGGAGCCGTCGGGAAGCGTGATCGAGATCTGGTTTTCTGTCGTGACTGCCATGATAACTCCCGGAAATCCGGGTCCTTTTGAAAGCGGCGGGAACTGTAGAAGGATTGAGGGACCTGTCAAGAAAGCGCTCGGCCCCCGAAAACCGGGGCCGAGGCGGCGGGATCAGGTCAAGTTCGGGCCGCCCGGGCAGCGGCCCCGGCCCGCAGCACCTCGCGGTAGATTGCCAGGGTGCGGGCGCACATGAGGTCCTTGGAGAACTCGGCGCGGACCCGGGCGATGGCCTCGTCATGCAGGCGCGCGCGCACGTCGGGGGCCAGGGACAGCGCCTTGCGCAGCCCGGCGGCGAGCGCCGCGGCATCGCCCGACGGGAAGAGGAAACCGGTGCGCTCGGCGATGATCTGCTCGCGCGCGCCGCCGTGATCGCTGGCCACCACCGGGCGGCCCATGGCCTGGGCCTCGCCGATGATCCGCCCGAAACCCTCCGGGTCGGTAGAGGCCGAGACCACCACGTCGGACAGCATGTAGGCCGCCGGCATGTCGTTGCACTCGTCCATGATCGAGGTGCGGCTGGCGATACCGTAGCGGGCGATCAGCGCCTCCAGCTCGCGCCGGTAGGCGGTGCGGCCCTGGTCGGAGCCGACCATGACGCAGCGGTAGTCGAGGTCCTTCAGCTGGCTGAGCGCCTCCAGCAGCACCGTCTGGCCCTTCCAGCGCGTCAGGCGGCCCGGCATGAGGATCAGCGGCACCCCGTCGGGCAGGCGCCAGCGGGTCGAGAGCTGGATCATGCGCTCCGCCGAGACGCGGTCAGGGTCGAAGCGCGCGATGTCGATGCCGCGCCGGATGACACGCAGCCGGGTGCGGTCGACGTTGTAGTGTTCGCGCACGTGGTCGGCGATGAACTCCGAGATCGCGATGACGCGCTCGCCCTCGGCCATGATCTGGTTGTAGCGCTTCTTCAGCGCGTTGGAGAAATTGTAGGGCGCGTGGAAGGTGGTGATGAAATGGCAGCCGGCGCGCTGCGCGGCGGCGCGCGCCGACCAGGCCGGCGCGCGCGAGCGCACGTGGACGATATCGACGTTGTAGGCGGCGATGATCTGCTCCAGCCGGGCAATGTTGCGGTACACGATGGGATTCTTTGAGGCCGCCGGCAGCTTCAGATGCAGCGCCCCGGCCCGGCGCAGGTCGACTTCCATCGACCCGCCCTCGGAAGCGACGATCGCCGTGCCGCCGTCGGCCACGATGGCGGCGGCGATCTCGATGGTGCCGCGCTCGGCACCGCCGGTCACCAGGCTGGGCACCACCTGCAACACCACGGGGCCGTCGCTGCTGTCAGCCTTTTGGACGTGACTCACGCCGATGTTAACGTCTGGAACGCTCATGCCGCTTCATTGTCCCGCCGCAGGCAGGACGCCTGCGCCGGAAACCGTTGCCATAGAAACCCTTTACCGAGAGTTAGCATGCCGCAATCCGATACTCCGGTCGACCCGCCGGCTTCTCCTGCCCCCGGGAGTTTAACGCGCGAGGACGGGACCGTCCTCGCCTATTACAAGACGGCGCCTGGAAAAGCCAGGACCGAGGACACCACGGCGAAGCCGCGACAGCGCCCGGGCCTGATGTTTCTCGGCGGCTTCATGTCGGACATGAGCGGCGGCAAGGCGCAGGCGCTGGAGGCCTACGCCGTCGCCGAGGGCCGTGCCTTCCTGCGCTTCGACTACCGCGGACATGGCGCCTCTTCCGGGCGTTTCGAGGACGCCACCATCGGCGATTGGCTGGGCGACGCGCTGGCGGTGCTCGACACGGTGACCGAAGGCCCGCAGATTCTCGTCGGATCTTCCATGGGCGGCTGGATCATGCTGCTGACCGCGCTGGCGCGGCCGCAGCGCATTGCCGGGCTGGTCGGCATCGCCGCGGCACCGGATTTCACCGAAGACCTCATCTGGGCGCGCGCCACGCCGGATCAGCGCGCCGCGCTGGAGCGCGTCGGCTACGTCGACAATCCCTCGGCCTACAACGAGGCGCCCTACCGCATCACCCGGCGGCTGATCGAAGAGGGCCGCGATCACCTGCTGCTGGGCCGTCCGATCCCGCTGACCTGCCCGGTGCGCCTGATCCACGGCCTGGCCGACCCCGACGTGCCCTGGCAGACCAGCCTGCGCCTCACCGAGGCGCTGCAGAGCAGCGACGTCGAGGTCACCCTGGTGAAGGGCGCCGGCCACCGCCTGTCGGAGCCCGAGGATCTCGCCCGGCTGGAGCGGGTGATCGAGGTGCTGGGCTAGCTCTCGGCGGCCAGGATCGCTTCCAGCCCGGCGCGGTAGTCGGGATAGGCGAGGGTGACGCCGAGTTCCTGGTGCAGGCGGCGATTGGAGACCAGGCGGTTGTCTTCCCAGAAACTGAGCGCCATGGGCGACATCTCGGCGTCCTCCAGGGCGATCAGCGGCGGCGGCTCGACCCCCAGCAGCCTGCAGGCATAAGCGGTCACCTCGGCGGCGGCCGCCGGCTCGTCGTCGCAGACGTTGTAGATGCGGCCCGGGTTGGGCCGGGCCATGGAGGCCAGCAGCACCCGGGCGATGTCCTCGACATGGATGCGGCTGAACAGGTGGCCGGGCTTGTCGATGCGCCGGGCGCGGCCGGCACGGACCTGGTCGAGGGCGCTGCGCCCGGGCCCGTAGATGCCGGCGAGGCGGAAGACGTGGACCGGCAGGCCCTTTTCCGCCTGCAGGGCCAGCCAGGCGGCCTCGGCCTGGATGCGGCGGAGGTTGCGCCCCTTGGCGCCGCGCAGTTCGGAGGTTTCGTCGACCTCGGCGCCCTGCCAGTCGCCGTAGACCCCGGTCGTCGAGAGATAGCCGATCCACTGCAGGTCGGGCAGGGCGGCGATGTCGGCGCCATGGCAATTCAGCACCGGATCGCCCTTTTCGTCGGGGGCGATGCTGACCAGCAGGTGGGTGGTGCCGGCCAGCGCCGCGGGATCGAGGGGGCGGCCGCGGTCGAAGAGGGCGGCCTCGATGCCGGCCGCCCGCAGTTCCGCCGCCTTTTCGGGCGCGCGGGTGGTGCCGGCGAGCGCCCAGCCGGCCTCGGCGAGACGGTCGGCCAGGGCGCGGGCGCTGAAGCCGAGGCCGAAGCAGAACAGGCGGCCCGGAGCCGGGGGCGAGGGAACGGTTTCAACCAAAGGACTTCTCTTCTATAGAGGAGTGGGCCGCAGGGACGCCCTCCCGGGGTTCTTTTCGGGCGGCACCATAGGGCCGGCGACAGGGCAAGGGCCAGTACCGCAATGCAGATTTTGGGAATTACTACCGCCATCGCGCTGACCCTGGCGGCCCTGGTGGCGCTGGCGCCGGGCGTCGCGCGTGCCCAGGCCGACGACCCGGAGATGGCCGCGCAGTATCAAGCCTGCATGGATCTCGCCGAGACCGACCCCGACACGGCCCTGGAGCAGGCGGAGACCTGGGTCGACCTGGGCGGCAGCGACCCGGCGCGGCACTGCGCCGCCGTCGCCCTGATGCGCCTGGGCCACTACGAGGCCGCCGCCCAGGAACTGGAGACCCTGGCCGCCAGCCTGGAGCCGGCCTACGCCTTCCTGCAGATCCCCATCCTGATCCAGGCAGCCCGAGCCTGGCTGGGGGCCGGCAACGTCGATCGTGCATATCTAGTGCAGTCTGAGGTTCTGGCACGGCAACCCAACAACATCGAGCTGCTGGTCGACCGCGCCGAGACAGCAGCCGAAGTCGGCAACTTCACCGCCGCCCTGGACGATCTGAACCGGGCGCTGTCGCACGCGCCCAATCGCGCCGACATCCTGGTGCTGCGGGCCAGCGCCTACCGTTTTCTCGACCAGCCGGAGGCGGCACTGTCCGACGTCGAGGCAGCCCTGTCGCTCGACCCCGAGAACGCCGAAGGCCTGCTGGAGCGCGGCAACCTGCGGCGCGAGGCCGGCGACGACGACGGCGCCCGCGACGACTGGCTGTGGGTCACCCGGGTCGCCCCGGACAGCCCGGCCGCCGCAGCGGCCCAGGCCAACCTCGCCAGGCTGGACGTGAAGGTGGAGTAAAAGCCGGCCCCTAGAAATCCAGGTCGGCGTAGTGCTTGGGCGGGTTGACGCCGGAGATGTGGTCGGCGAGCAGGGCGCGGAAGCTGGGCCAGTCCTTGGCGCCCGAGTGCTCGTGCCAGGGCACGTCGCCGATGTAGTCGAGCGCCGAAAGCTCCGCCGCCGCCACGATGTCGGCGCGGGTGAAGGCGTCGCCGGCCAGCCAGCGCCGCCGGTCGCAGAGCCAGCCGACGTATTCCAGGTGGTAGTGGATGTTGGCGAGGCCGGCGCGGATCGCCCCGGAGTTCGGCGTGCCGAGCTTCAGGAAGCGCTTCATGATCTTCTCGTCGACCAGGTTCGCCGTCACCTCGCGGTGGAACTTGTCGCCGAACCAGCTGGCGAGGCGGCGCACCTCGGCGCGATCGGCCGGATCGCGCCCGAGCAGCGTGGGCTCAGGATAGCGCTCCTCCAGGTATTCCGCGATGACCGGAGTGCCGGGGATCGAGGTGCCGTCCTCGTCGACGAAGACCGGCACCTGGCCGGCCGGATTGAGCCGCAGGAAGACCTCGCGGCGTTCCCACACCTTTTCGGTGCGCAGTTCGCAGTCGAGGCCCTTCTCGGCCAGCATGACCCGCACGGCGCGGCAGCCGGGATCGATGGCGATGTGATAGAGCTGGCGCATGGCGGGCGGGACTATAAGCGTCCCGCCCCCGCCTTGGTAGCGTCACGTATGGGCAATGCGTGGGTCAGGCGCGCGCGGCGTCCTCCGCCTCGGCGGTCACCGGATGGGTCAGGCGGTGCACCATCTCGCGCGGCACCACCTGCCAGAAGCGGCGGCGCTCCAGGCCCCAGTTGACCAGCAGCTGCTGGGCGAAGGCCGACTGGGTCTCGCGCCAGTGCTCGGCGATCAGCTCGCGCAGCTGGGCCTCCCAGTACTCGGTCTCGACGCGCTGATGCAGCACGCTCTCCGGATTGATGCGCTCCGGCAGCACGTCGTCGACGTCGTAGATGAAGGCCATGCCGCCGGACATGCCGGCCGCGAAGTTCGGCCCCACCGGGCCGAGAATCACCGCGACACCGCCGGTCATGTATTCGCAGCCGTTGGAGCCGCAGCCCTCGACCACCGCGACGGCCTCGGAGTTGCGCACGCAGAAGCGCTCGCCGGCCTGGCCGGCGGCGAAGAGCTTGCCAGCCGTGGCGCCGTAGAGGACGGTGTTGCCGATGATGGTGTTCTCGTTGCTGGCCAGCGGGCTGGAGGTCAGCGGGCGCACCACGATGGTGCCGCCGGAGAGCCCCTTGCCGACGTAGTCGTTGGCGTCGCCGAAGACTTCCAGCTTGATGCCCTGCACCGCGAAGGCGCCGAGCGACTGGCCGGCCGAGCCGCGCAGGCGCACGGTCATGTGGCCGGGGTTGAGGCCGGTCATGCCGAAGCGCCGCGTGATCATCGACGACAGCTTGGTGCCGATGGCGCGGTGCGTGTTGCGGATCGAATACTGCAGCTGCATCTTCTCGCCGACCTCGAAGAGGGGCTTGGCGTCGGCGATGATCTGCGCGTCGAGGGTTTCCGGCACCTCGTTGCGGCCGAGCAGCGTGCAGTAGTTCGGCAGCTCGCCGGCGTCGGCCTTCACCAGCAGCGGATTGAGATCGAGGTCGTCGAGATGCGCGGCGCCGCGGCTGACCTGCTTCAGCAGGTCGGTGCGGCCGATGATCTCGTTGAGGCTGCGCGCGCCGAGGCGGGCGAGGATCTCGCGCACCTCCTCGGCCATGAAGGAGAAGAGGTTCACCACCTTCTCCGGCGTGCCGGTGAACTTCTTGCGCAGGGCCTCGTCCTGCACGCAGACCCCGACGGGGCAGGTGTTGGAGTGGCACTGGCGCACCATGATGCAGCCCATGGCGACCAGCGAGGCGGTGCCGACGCCGAATTCCTCGGCGCCCAGGATGGCGGCGATGACGATGTCGCGGCCGGTCTTGAGGCCGCCGTCGGTGCGCAGCACCACGTTGTGGCGCAGGCGGTTCAGGGTCAGCACCTGATGGACCTCGGACAGCCCCATCTCCCAGGGCTCGCCCCCGAACTTGATCGAGGTCTGCGGCGAGGCGCCGGTGCCGCCGACGTTGCCGGAGATCAGGATCACGTCCGCCTTGGCCTTGGCGACGCCGGCGGCGATGGTGCCGATGCCCGAGCGCGCGACCAGCTTCACGCAGACCTTGGCGTCCGGGTTGATCTGCTTGAGGTCGTAGATGAGCTGCGCCAGGTCCTCGATCGAGTAGATGTCGTGGTGCGGCGGCGGCGAGATCAGCATGACGCCGGGCGTCGAGTGACGCAGCTTGGCGATCATCTCGGTCACCTTGAAGCCGGGCAGCTGGCCGCCCTCGCCGGGCTTGGCGCCCTGGGCTACCTTGATCTCGATCTCGCGGCACTGGTTCAGGTATTCGGCAGTGACGCCGAAACGGCCCGAGGCAACCTGCTTGATCGCCGAGTTCTCGTTGTCGCCGTTCTTGTGCGGCGTGAAGCGCGCGGGATCCTCGCCGCCCTCGCCGGAGTCCGACTTGGCGCCGATGCGGTTCATGGCGATGTTGAGGGTACCGTGCGCCTCGGGTGACAGCGCGCCGAGCGACATGCCCGGCGTCACGAAACGCTTGCGGATCGCGGTGATCGACTCGACCTCCTCGATCGCCACCGGACTCACGAGGTCGACCTTGAAGTCGAGCAGGTCGCGCAGCGTGCTGGGCGGCTGGTTGTGCACGCCCTCGGAGAACTTGCGGTAGGTGGTGTAGGAATCCGTCGCCACCGCATGCTGCAGGGTGTGGATGAGGCCGGCTTCCCAGGCATGGCTCTCGCCGCCGCGGCGGTAGCGGAAGAAGCCGCCGACCGGCAGCGCCACGAAGTCCTCGTCCCAGGCCAGCCGGTGCAGTTCCAGCACCTTTTCCTGAATGCCCATCAGGCCTATGCCGGACAAGCGGCTCGGCATCGGCATGAAGAACTCGTCGACCAGGGTGCGCGACAGGCCGAGAGCCTCGAAGTTGCAGCCGCCGCGGTAGGAGGAGATCACCGCGATGCCCATCTTGGACATGATCTTCAGGAGCCCGTCGTCGACCGCCTTGATGTAGCGCTGCACGCAGTCTTCCAGGCTGCGGTCGCCGAACAGGCCGCGGCGGTGACGCTCGGCGATCGACTCCTGTGCCAGATAGGCGTTCACCGTGGTGGCGCCGACGCCGATGAGCACGGCGAAGTAGTGCACATCCAGGCATTCGCCGGCACGCACGTTGAGGGACACGAAGGTGCGCAGCTTCTGGCGGATCAGATGGGTATGCACCGCGCCGGTGGCGAGGATCATCGGGATGGCGACGCGGTCGGCGCCGACCGCCTCGTCGCTCAGTACGACGTGCTCGCAGCCGGCACGCACGGCGTTCTCGGCTTCCTGGCGCACCCGGTCGAGCGCTTCGGCCAGCGCCGTCTCACCGCCGTCGGGCGCGAAGGTGCAGTCGATGCGCGCGGCGGCGTCGCCCATGTGCTGGACCATGGCCTCGAACTCGGCGTTCGACAGCACCGGCGATTCGAGCTGCAGCAGGCGCAGCTGCGCCTCGTCCTCGTCGAGGATGTTGCCGAGGTTGCCGAGGCGGGTCTTCAGGGTCATCACCCGGCGCTCGCGCAGCGAATCGATCGGCGGATTGGTGACCTGGCTGAAGTTCTGACGGAAGAAATGATGCATGCCGCGGTAGCGGTTCGACAGCACGGCGAGCGGCGTGTCGTCGCCCATCGAGCCGATCGCCTCCTTGGCCTCCTCCACCATGGGATGGAGAATCAGCTCGAGGTCCTCCATGGTGAGGCCGTAGTTGAGCTGGCGGCGGCGCAGCGCCTCGCCCTCCCAGCGGCTCGGCTCGCCGTGGTCGGGGCGCAGCAGGTCGTCGATCGAGGTGACGTTGGCGATCCAGTCGCCGAAGGGCTTCTGGGCGGCGAGGTAATCCTTCATCTCGCCGTTGTGGTAGAGCTTGCCTTCCTGCAGATCGACGGCGAGCATCTGACCGGGGCCGAGACGGCCCTTCTCGATGACGCTCTGCTCGTCGATGCGCACCATGCCGGTCTCCGAACCGGCAAACAGCAGGCCGTCCCCTGTAATGGTGTAGCGCAGCGGCCTGAGGCCGTTGCGGTCCATGCCGGCGACCGCCCAGCGGCCGCCGAAGCCGCAGACCGCGGCCGGGCCGTCCCAGGGCTCCATCACCGCGTTGCAGTAGCTGTAGAGGTCGCGGTGGGACTGCGGCATGGAGGGATCCTGCCCCCAGGCCTCGGGGATCAGCATGGTCTTCACCATCGGCAGATCGCGCCCGGCGCGCACCATCAGCTCGGCCACGGCATCGAGTGCGGCGGAATCCGAGAGACCGGCGGAGATCACCGGCTTCAGGTCCTCGACGTGGTCGGCGAAGGTCTCCGAGGCCATGCGGCACTCGTGCGCCTGCATCCAGTTCACGTTGCCCTTCAGGGTGTTGATCTCGCCGTTGTGGGCGATGATGCGGAAGGGCTGCGCCAGACGCCAGGTCGGGAAGGTGTTGGTCGAATAGCGCTGGTGGAAGATCACGAAGTTGGAAGTGAAGCGGTCGTCCAGCAGGTCGGGATAGAAGGTCGACAGCTGCTCGGCCAGGAACATGCCCTTGTAGATCACCGAACGGCAGGACAGCGAGCAGATGTAGAAGTCCTGGATCGATTCCTGCTCGGCCGCCTTCTCGATGCGCCGGCGGATGATGTAGAGGTCGATCTCGAACTGCGGGTTCGGCACGCCGCGCGCGTTGGCGATCATCACCTGCTCGATCTCGGGGCGCGTGGCATTGGCCTTCTCGCCGACGATGTCGGTGTTCACCGGCACCTGGCGCCAGCCGTAGATGCGGTAGCCGAAATTGAGGATCTCGCGCTCGACCAGCACGCGGCAGCGCTCCTGCGCGCCGAAGTCGGTGCGCGGCAGGAAGACCATGCCGACGGCCAGCGTTTCCTTGCCCGGCTCGTGGCCGGTGCGCGCGACGTGCTCGCGGAAGAAGTCCTGCGGAATCTGCAGGTGAATGCCGGCGCCGTCGCCGGTCTTGCCGTCGGCGTCGACCGCGCCGCGGTGCCATACCGCCTTCAGCGCCTCGATGCCGGCGACCACAACGTCGCGGCGCGGCGTGCCGTCCAGCGAGGCGACGAGGCCGACGCCGCAGGCGTCGTGCTCGTCGGCGGGGTCGTAGAGACCCTGGCTGGAGAGTATCTCCGCGTTGCGCTTCCAGGCGGCGGCGAAGTCCTCGCCGGACTCCGAGGCCGGTGTGAGAGAGCGTTGCTCGGTCATGGTTCCCCTCCCGCCGCTATTCGGCCGCCACGGCGCCGGCCGTGGCCTTCGCCTGGATGTAGTTGTGGATCTGCTCCGCCGCGTCGCGGCCGTCGCGCACCGCCCAGACCACCAGGGAGGCGCCGCGCACGATGTCGCCGGCGGCGAAGACGCCGTCCAGCGAGGTCATCTTGGTCTTGAAGTCGGTCACCACGGTGCCCCAGCGGGTGATCTCCAGCCCCTCGGTGTCGAACAGGCGGGGCAGGTCCTCGGGGTCGAAGCCCAGCGCCTTGATCACCATGTCGGCCTCCAGCGTGAAGTGGGAACCTTCGATGAGCTGCGGCGTCTGGCGGCCGGTCGCGTCGGGCATGCCGAGGTGGACGCGCTGCGCGCGCACGGCGTTGACCGCCTCGTCGCCGAGGAAGGCTTCCGGGGCGGAGAGCCAGACGAATTCGACGCCCTCCTCCTCGGCGTTGGCCACCTCGCGCTGCGAGCCCGGCATGTTCTTGCGGTCGCGGCGGTAGAGGCAGCGCACGGCGGTGGCGCCCTGGCGCACGGCGGTGCGCACGCAGTCCATGGCGGTGTCGCCGCCGCCGATCACCACGACCTTCTTGCCCTTGGCATCCAGCGTGCCGTCCTCGAAGGCCGGCACCTTGTCGCCCAGGCCCTTGCGGTTGGAGGCGGTGAGAAAGTCCATCGCCGGGTAGATGTTCTCCAGGCCGACGCCCGGCACCTTGATGTCGCGCGCCTTGTAGACGCCGGTCGCGACGAGCAGGGCATCGTGGCGCTCGCGCAGGGCGGCGAAGCTCTCGGCGCTGCCGACATCGCAGTTCAGGTGATAGACCACGCCGCCGCGCTCCAGCAGGTCGGCGCGCCGCAGCACAACTTCCTTTTCCAGCTTGAAGTTGGGAATGCCGTAGATCATCAGGCCGCCGACCCGGTCGTAGCGGTCGTAGACATGCACCTGATAGCCCTTGCGGCGCAGCTGCTCGGCGGCGGCGAGGCCGCCCGGCCCGGCGCCGATGATGCCGACCGACTGGGCGCGCTCGCGCACCGGCTTCACCGGCTGGACCCAGCCCTCTTCCCAGGCGGTG
>DAIQBR010000032.1:15093-16814 GCA_036781105.1 Kiloniellaceae bacterium | reverse complement strand
GGAAGACCCGGCCGCTGGCGTTGCCCCCGGGACCGTTGGCGTCCTGCCAGCCGAAGCGTGCCCCCGTCGCGCCCGCCGTGCCCTCGGTGCTCTCGGGCTGGCGGGTCAGGCCGCGCGCCGTCAGGTTGTCCTCGAACAGCTTGCGGCAGGCGGCGCTGTCTTCCGGGCTCAGGGTCAGGCCGGGGTCGGCGGCCACCATGGCCCCGCCGAAGGCCTCGGCCGAGACGATCATCGGCAGGTCCGGGGCCAGCGCGAAGCCTTCGATGTAGCCCTCGAACTGCTGCGCGCGCAGCGCCGCGGTCGCCACCGCCGAATCGATCGGCGGCCGGCACTCGATGGGAAGGAGTATCGTTTTCATGGCGGCGGCCCCCCTTTCCGCAGGTCTCATTGTGCCGGGGATGTGGCGCCGAGGGAAGCCCGCTGCCGGCGCCGCCTTGCCGGGACCGCTGCCCCCGCTGCGCTCAGCGCGCTTTCAGGGCCCCTTTCAGCTTCTGGCCCTTTTCGTTGATGCGCGCCTGGAAGGAGGCGGCGGTGACCACCACGCGCTCGTGGCGGCCCTCGCCGATCAGGTCCATCTCGTCGTGCGCGCGCACCGCGAAGGTGACCTTGCGGCCTTCCACCGCGATCACCTCGGCCTCCGCCTTCACCGTCATGCCGACCGGCGTGGCGGCGAGGTGGGTGACGTCAAGGTGCGTGCCGAGCGACTGCTTGCCGTCCGGCAGCAGGTGCTCGATGGCGGCCAGCGCGGCTTCCTCGATGAGGCTGATCATCTTGGGCGTCGCCAGCACGGCGATGTGGCCGGAGCCGATGCGCGGCGCGGTGTCGCTGGTGCCGACCATCATCTCGGCGTGGCCGGTCAGGCCGGGCTCGATCTTGTCCACTCTGTTCCTCTGAATGACTCTCGGGGCGCGCGGCCGAGTCTAGCCTGCTTTACCGCCGGCTGTCCGGTCTGATCTGCGGACCTCAGCTTTCGGCGAGCCAGGCTTCCGCCGCCGCGGCCTCCTGCGGCTCGAAGCTCTTGATCTCGATGCCGGGGATCACCGCCCCCTCGATCTCCGCCGCGGTGCGCAGCCAGGCGGTGTCGCTCAGCACCGCGCAGCGGTCGAACTTGCCGAGCAGCGCGAAAAGCTTCGGCAGCCGCTGCAGTTCCACGCCCAGCGCGCCCAGCGTCGGCAGGGAAAAGTCGGTGACGGTGTAGAGCATGCGCCCGCCGCTGACGTCCGCCGACTTGGCGATGAGGTCGTCCAGCGCCGCCGCCATGGTCTCGGCGTCCAGCGTTCCTTCGAGCTCGATATCGACGCGGTTCGCGCTTGGCTTGGTGATCTTCAGCATCGGCGGTCTCTCTGTTGCGGGACGGGACAGGGGGAACCCGGAGACGCCGGTGGCGTCAGATCTTCGGGACCTTGCCTTCGAACACCAGGCGGGCCTTGCCGTGGTCGGCGGCCAGAATGCAGATGTCTTTGTGCCGGATGACGATGAAACGCCGCCCCTCGTGATTCACGTCCACCACGGGCTTGCCCTTCTCGGCGATGATCTCGTCGAGAGAGGCTCTGGTTTCCTCGGTGTTGTCGCCGAACTCGTCGGTGCCGGCGACGATCATGTGGCCGTTCTCTTCGCAGAAGTCCTGAAAGAGTTCGCGAAATTCGATGTCCTCGATCATCCTGGACATGGGGACAGGATCTCCAACTGCTGCTGTCTCATTGGGGGGCACGGGTCCATAT
>DAIQBR010000032.1:14426-15083 GCA_036781105.1 Kiloniellaceae bacterium | reverse complement strand
CCTGCGCCGGAAAAGTGAAGCCGGGATTCCTGCGCCCCGAGCCCCCGCCACCGCTTTCTCCCGGGCCCGCCGGCCTGGGGTGGCGCGCCGGCGCCGCCTCCCTGCGGCCGCCCGACCGCCTCTTCAACCGCGGCGCGCGGCCTTCACAGCCCCGACACGCTGGACAGCAGGCTGGACAGCGGGCCGACCAGCAGCGGCGCCAGCAGGCTGAACACCGTGGCGAATTGCCGCCGGATCGACTGGAAGACGTGCGCCTGCAGCCAGTCGCGCAGGTCGTCGCTGTCGCGCGCCTGGCTCTCGCGGCCGTAGGCGGCGCCCAGCAGGCTGAGCGCCGGCATCGCGAAGGTCGCCACCAGCGTGATCGAGAAGAGCGCGCCCCAGAAGGTGCTCAGCCCCGTCGCGTAGGTGGAGACCGCGGCGGCCAGCGAGCCGCTGCCGCCCGGCAGCAGGCCGACCGGCAGGTGGGCGAAGAGGGTGATGGTGACGGTGGAGGAGACCAGCACCGCGCTCAGCAGGTAGACCGCCTTCTGCAGCGCCTGCACGCGGGCGTCCAGCGCCGCGCGCCACTGGCCTTCGTCTTCCGCATCGCCGCGCGGCGGCAGCCCGCGCACGCTGCCGTAGGCGAAGGCGGCGGCGAAGGCGGTGGCGCCGATGCCG
>DAIQBR010000032.1:4550-14386 GCA_036781105.1 Kiloniellaceae bacterium | reverse complement strand
CATTCGCCCGCCGGCACCAGCTCCGTCGGCAGCGCCGCGGCGTCGATGATCTGGCAGATCGCCTTGTAGCCGAGCTGCACCAGGATCACCTCGTTGGCCGCCTGCTTCAGGTAGATCCCCAGCGCGACGATCAGCACCAGCATGACCGCGAGGAAGACCAGCGCGCCGCGCCGCCGCGCCCCAGGCAGACGCAGGATCCACAGCGCGAAGGTGGCGACGATGCCGAGGCAGAGCAGGCTGTGGAAGGCGGCCAGCGCGTGATAGCTCAGCATGTCGCCCAGGTGCACGTAGCTGCGCTGCGGCTCGGCGATGAAGGTCAGGCCCTCGCGCAGGAAATCCAGTTGCGGGCCCGGCTTGATGAGCGGCGTCAGCAGCACGATCGCCAGCACCAGCGGCAGCATCGGCAGCAGCGGCAGCCAGAAATCTCCCAAGGGAAAGGCGTGGCGGGGCGGCAAGCCCGATGGTTTGTGGTCCCTGTCGTCCTGCGGCATGGCTCCCCCGGGATTCGGGAGAAGCTAGCACGCGCCGGCCGGGCGCCGAAGGAAATGCTTCTGCCGCCGCCCTGCGGCGCGTTGCACGGTCCGCGCAGCGCCCGCCTGCGCAGCGGCACAATCGGCTGCGCAATCGCGCTGCGGCTTGCTATCATCGGGGCGGTGGGCCCCCGCACTGCGGCGCGCGGGACCTGATCGGCAGACTCCGGCGACAATCCCTGCGCCTGTGGAAGGAGATTCCTTGACTGGCCGCTGCGATCCTCCCTGCGACCTGGCTGCGCCTCCCGGTGAGGCCGCGGCGGCCTCGGGTCGGCCGGACCGGGGCCGCTCTCGGTGAAGCTCTTCAACTGCCAGTGTTGCGGTCAGCTTCTCTACTTCGAGAACACGCGCTGCGAACGCTGCGGCAGCACGCTCGGCTACCTGGCGAACCGCGCCCTGCTGAGTGCCCTGACCGCCGCGGGCGAGGGGCGGTGGCACGCCCTGGCCGCCCCGGCGGAGAGCTTTCGTTTCTGCGCCAACGCGTCCCATGAAGCCTGCCACTGGCTGGTGGCGGCCGATGGCCCCGATGTCTTCTGCCGCGCCTGCCGTCTCAACCGGACGATACCGAACCTCGCCGCCGGCAATAACCTGCAGCTCTGGCAGCGTCTGGAAGCCGCCAAGCACCGCCTGGTCTACGGCCTGCTGCGCCTGGGGCTGCCGCTGGTCAGCAAGTTCGAGGATGTCGAAAGGGGGCTGGCCTTCGATTTCCTCGAAGGCTCCGGCGAGTCCTTCCGCGAGGGCCCGCAGGTGGTCACCGGGCACGCCCAGGGCATCATCACCATCGACATCGCCGAGGCCGACGACGTCGAGCGCGAACGCCACCGGCGCGACATGGTGGAGACCTACCGCACGCTGCTCGGGCACTTCCGCCACGAATCGGGGCACCACTACTGGGAACGCCTGGTGCGCAACGGGGTATGGCTCGAGGCCTTCCGCGAGATGTTCGGCGATGAGCGGCGCGATTACGCGGCGGCCCTGGAGACGCACTACGCGGAGGGGCCGCGGGCCGACTGGCAGCAGCATTACGTCAGCGCCTATGCCGGCGCCCATCCCTGGGAGGATTTCGCCGAGACCTGGGCGCACTATCTGCACATGGTCGACAGCCTGGAGACCGCGACGGCCTTTGGCCTGAGCGTCCTCTCCGGGGCCGATCAGGGGCGCGCGGTCGAAATCACCATCGACTTCGATCCCTCGCTGGCGGCGGATTTCGATACCCTGATCGGGGCGTGGCTGCCGCTCACCTATGCGGTCAACAGCCTCAACCGCAGCATGGGTCAGCCGGATCTCTATCCCTTCGTGCTGGCCCCCGAAGCCATGGGGAAGCTGCGCTTCGTCCATGGCCTGGTGCATCGGGCCCGGGAAAGGAAAAGGGAAGGCTCGGCCGGCTAGAACGCCGGCCCGAACGCAGGCTAGAACTGCGCCGCGAGCTGCTCCATGCAGGCGCTGGCGACCGAGCGGTTGGGATCCTCGGAGCCCGGCATCGTGGCCCAGCCGGCGTCCATCACCATGTCGCTGCGCTTGTAGCTGCTGGTTTCCTTCAGCATCGCCAGCGTCTCGTTCACCTTGGGGTCCTGCCTGGATTGCTCGATGCAGATCGGCACCAGGGCCGCGACCACTTCAAGCCGGGCGTGGTCGGCCGCCATCTTGTCGGCGCCGCCGCCGGTCTGCCAGCCGCCCCAGGAAAATCCGACGACGGCCAGGGCGATCGCACCGGCCACGGCGCCGAGAAGGGCTGGTTTCAGCCATTCGGGTGTATTCATTTTTGCCTCCTCCGTTCAGGGAGAAATATTTCTCCCCGATTTATTTGAACACTATACACGAAGAGGAGGAGTAATGCTTGGAAAAGATTTGGGATTATATCTCGCTATTCTAGATATATCACCGGTTTGCAAATATTATTTTGATATTTATATGGAAAATACAGGGCAGGGCATTGTTCCGGCGCAGACTGTCGGCACGGCTTGCGCCCTGCGGCGGTCTCAGAAGTCCGCCGCCGCCAGCAGGTAGGGGCCCTGGCGCCCGCGCGCGTAGACCCTGCGCGCGGCGTCGAAGATGCGCTCGCGCGCCGCGTCGAAGCTTTCCAGGCAGTCCGCTTCCAGGGATCCCGCTTCCAGGCTCCCCGCCTGGGGCATCAGCTTGCACAGCGCGCCGGCCTCGATGAAGAAGCTGATTTCCAGCGTGCTGTCGTAGCCCCAGAAGCGGACGAGATGACGTGTCTCGTCGTAGCTTCGGCTCGCGTTGGGGAAGTTCAGTGTCATCGCCGCCCGTCCTCTCTGCGGCGCCGGACGACAGTCCGGGCCGCCGCGCGCGCGGAGGCTAGCCGAACGATCGGCGCGAGGATTTCTTCACCGGCCGGCCGCTGCTTTGCAGTTTCTTTGCGACCGCCGCGCCGCCGCACTTCGGGCAGGCGGCGCCCTTCTTGCCGAGGTCGTAGTACTTGCAGGCGCAGTCCGCACAGACGTGCTTGGCGCCGCGCTGCGCGGTCGTCATGGTCGATACTGTCATGTTGTGCCTTTCTCAAGTTCACAGAGTCGCGTCAGGTCTTCCAGGACATGAGCGATGAGTTCCTTGCGCCGGGGATCCTGTGCGTCCGCCGTGTCGGCGAAGAGCTGGATCACGTACTCCGCCTTCACCGCGGCTTCCGCCCAGGTCGCCGCCGGCGCGGCGAGCAGGTGCTTTTCCAGTTCCTCCTGGCGCTGCCGCAGGGCCGCCTGGTCTTCCTGGAACCGATGCAGGCGCTCGCGGCGGATCTCGGTCGCCTTCTGTGCGGCCATGCCCCGGTGTATGTCGAGGTCGACCGGTTCGTCCGTCATGGTCTCGTCATTCCTCTTGGTGCTCGCGCCCCTGTCTCTCAGCGCAGGACGCAGCCGTCCGGCAGTTTCGAATAGGGGTGGTCGCACTCCCAGTCGTTGCCCGAGTAGTCGATATGGGCATTCTCCGGCAGCGCGATGGCAACGCAGGCGTCTCCTGTCGCCCGGAAGCCGCGTTCGCACTTCCAGCCCGGCCCGATCTCCGCGCCCGTGAGGTAGGCGTTCTCGGGCACCTCGATGGCCAGGCAGCGGTTGTCGCGCGCGCGAAAGCCCCGGTCGCATTCCCAGCGCGTGCCGGCGGCATTCAGGTAACCGTTCGCCGGCACCTCGATGGCGTTGCAGGCGCCGTTGACTTCGTGGAAGCCGCGGCGGCATTCCCAGCCGCGCCCGTAGGAGGTCTGCGTGGCCAGCGCGTTCGCCGGCACCTCGATGGGCTGGCAGGCGCCGCGCTCCGCGCGGTAGCCGCGGTCGCAGGTCCAGCCGTCGCCGTAGGACTTGGCGCTGGCGTTGGCCGGCAGGCCGGCGGCGGTGCTCTGGCCGGAAGCGGCGCCGGGAAAGCCCCAGATGAGGGCCAACAGCAGGACGCCCAGCAGCGGCGCCCCGTAGATCCAGGCTCTGGTCATGGCTCAGGTCTGCTCAGGGCGTGGTCCACGCCCGCCCCATCGCGGTCCGCATCGCGCGCCAGGGCCGCCTGCAGTTCGTCCGGGTCGACGGTCATCGCCCGCGTCAGGTGGGCCGGCCCGGATCGTGCGGGCAGGCGCAGCACCGTCGCGCTGCGCCGGTAGGCGGCGTAGCTCAGGCCTTCGATGCGTTCCTCCTCGCATTCCACGCGGTAGTCGCCGGCCGGCAGCGTTTCGCCCAGGCCGGCCAGGGTGAAGGGGCGCCGGAAGGTGATCGTCGTCTCGCTTGTGCGCGTCGTCATGGCAGTCTGCCGGCCGGCGGCGGCGCGGGGGCGGGGGCAGCCACCCCCGCGCCGCGCCCGTCGGCGCCGTCTCTACGACTTGGTCGCGGGCTTCTGCGCCGGCACCGCCGGCGCGGCGGCCTTGGCCTTGTCGGCGGCGGCGCCCTTGGCCGGCGTTTTCTGGGCGGCGGAAAAATCTTTGAAGGACATGGGAGGCGCCTTTCGCTGAAGCGGCAATGATTTGCCGTTGCAAAATATATGGGCCCGCACCTCCAATAAATCAATCGATATCATAAATACAGATGAGAGCTTATGTTTCACAGTATAAATATTAATAAAGCGTGGTGTTTTGCCTCTTTAAGTTTTGCCGGATGTATCGGCGGAGATATCTTGAATATCCCGCAAGCAGAGGGCCGCAACTATGCTCGCGCCGGGGCGGCGGACGCCGCGCGGCGGTGCAGCCTCCAGTCCTTGAGGACCGGGCGGCGATACTGTTCTGGCGGCCGGGGCGCCACCTGCCTTCCTCGGCATCGTCGGCGATGCCGCCGAAGCCGTCGTCGTAGTTCACCAGGTCGTAGAAGCGCCCCGTGGTCTGCTCGATCGGCAGCAGGTCCAGTTCTTTCAGGCCCACCAGCGCCGTGGCGTCAGGCGGGTGGCAATGCAGCGGCACCCTTGCTTCAGGTTTCGCCCGGTCGATGGCGCCGTGGATGCACCAGGCCGAGGGGTCGGGCGCGCACTATAGCGCTCTTGGTGCCGTTGGAAACTCGCGGAGCGCCTGAATTTCCGCATTGGATCTAAAGCCGCCTCCGGCTGACGGAAACCCCTCGTCCGCTTTGTGCCAGGAGGGGAAGTCGCGGCGGGCTGGTGGGACCGTTCAATGGTCCGGACGGGCTCTGTGGTCGCTCGAAGCGGGATCCCGCGGCTGTGAGGTCGCGTGGAGGTAGGCCTTGGCGATCAGATGCGCCGAGACGGGCGCCGTCAGGAAGAGAAACAGGGTGATCAGGATCTCATGAACGGAAAGGGAGCCCCGCTCAAACAGGAAATAGAGCATCGATGCAATCAGAACGCCGCCGACCCCCAGCGTGGTCGCCTTCGTCGGCCCGTGCAGGCGCTGCAGTGTATCGGGCAGCTTGGCGAGCGCGAAGGAGCCGACGAGCAAGAAAAACCCGCCGATCACCAGAAAAGCGGAAACCGCAAGTTCCGACCAGACATCCATAGCGGGTTACTCCATCACATTTCCGCTCAGCAGATACTTGCAGAGCGCGATCGTCGCCACGAACCCGACCATGGCGAACAGTATGGCCGCCTCGAAGTAGATCTGGGTACTCCAGGCAATGCCCGCCAGCATGATCAGGGCAATCGCGTTGATCGCGATCGTGTCGAGGGCCAGGATGCGGTCGACGGTCGCCGGTCCCGCCACGAGACGATAGAGGTTCAGGGCGAGGGCCGCCGAGGTCGCTACGAAGGCAAAAGCCAGTGCGTATGAGATCATGAAAAAATCCTCAGCAGGCGGCGTTCGTAGCGGACCTTGATGGCCGCCACCAACGCCTCCGTGTCGGCGACATCCAGACAGTGCACCGAGAGCGACCCGCCATCGGGACTGACCTCGGCGGTCAAGGTGCCCGGGGTCATCGTGATCGTCGCAGCGAGGACGACGATGCCCTCGGGAGACCGAATGTCGAGCGGGATGGTAACGGTCCGCGAGCGCAGTTTGCGGCTCGCCCGGAACAGCACCAGCCAGGCGATCTGCATGTTCGACACGACGATGTCGTGGAGAACAATGAAAAAATATTGGATGATCAGCAGTGGGTGGCGGACACGGGACTGGCCGGGCCAGTAGGCACTGGAGAACTTTGCGACGACGACGCCGATCACGGCGCCGAGCAGAGCATTGCCCACCGAGAAATCGTTGGCGAGCAGAATCCAAACCACCGTGAGTGTCGCGCTCAAAAGCGGATGTGGCAGGAGGTGAGCGAGAATCCGACTGTGCATGTCAGTGCTCCGCCAACATCGCCGGCTGCAGCACGGCTCGAACGTATCTCTCGGGTGCCATCACCTCCCTGGCCGTGGCATCCATCGCCGCCATCACGTCGCCGCCAAAGGCGCTGAGCGCGAAGGTAGAAGCAAGCAGCCAGGCGATGACGACCAGCGGCACGACTCGCAGCGACTGCGTCTGCTGTGCCGCGCTATGGGCGCGGTCCGTCTTCCAGAAGAGCGTGCTGCCGGCCCGTGCGTAGCCGGTAAGCATCAGCAGACTGGCGCCCAGGATGACGGCCCAGACGAGCATCCCCCCCGAAGTCCCACGAACGCTGTCAAGGATGACGATCTTACCCACGAACCCGGATAGTGGCGGCAGCCCGACCATCGCGATGGCTCCCAGGAGAAAAAGACCGCCAAGCAGAGCATTGCGCGGCATCGCCATGGCGGGGACCAGCCTGTCAGCGGCCTGGCCGCGCACGGCGGCAAGAACGTCGACAAGCAGAAACATCGCCGCGCCGGCCAAGGTGCTGTGCAGCAGATAGTAGAGGGCCGCCGCGAGCTGCCGGGCGTCGAGGCCCACCGCCGCAACGAGCAGGGTGCCCATGGACGCGACAATCGAATAGGCGGCGAGATCGAGCAACCTGCGGCTCGCGAGAACCCCGATGGTGCCCAGGACGAGCGTCAGCATGGCGGCCGGCAGCAACAACTGCTGCAACAGACCGGAAATCGCCGGGGTATCGACACCGAAGACCAAGGAGTGAACACGCACGATCGCGTAGGCCCCGACCTTGGTCAGCATCGCAAACAGCGCGATCGCCGGCGCCGGCCCCGCGGCGTAGGTGCTTGGCAGCCACCAGTGCAGTGGAACGACCGCGGCCTTGACGGCGAAGACCACAAACAGCAGCACCGCGGAAACGGTCAGCAAGGCGTGGTCGCCGGCAGGCAGCCCGGGTACCTTCATCGCCAGATCGGCCATGTTGAGGGTGCCGGTCAGCCCGTACAGCAAGCCTACGGCGAACAGAAAAATGGTCGATGCGACCAGATTGATGGCGACGTACTGGAACCCCGCCTTGAGCCGCCAGGGGCCGCCTCCGTGAAGCATGAGCCCATAGGACGCGATCAGCATTACCTCAAAGAAGACGAAGAGATTGAACAGGTCCCCGGTCAGGAACGAACCGTTGATGCCGAGAAGCTGGAAATGGAACAAGGCGTGGAAATGACGCCCCCGACTGTCCCAGCCAACGATTGAGTAGAGCAGCGCGGCCGATCCGATCAGCGAGGCGAGCAGCAGCATCAGCGCCGAGAGCCGGTCCAGCACCAGAACGATGCCGAAAGGGGCAGGCCAGTCGCCGACGAAGTAGGCCTGGGGGCCGCCCGCCGAGGTCGGCCATAAGCCGATCGAGGTGGCCACCAGCAGGGCGGCGGAGGCAAGGGAGATGGCGCGCTGGAGACGGATGCTGCCGCGCGCCAGCAGCACCAGCGCTGCCGCGGTCAGCGCCGGCAGGACCACGGGTATGGCGATCCAGTGACTCACAGCTTGCCGCCCCGCCGGCCGGGCCCGAAGTCGCGAACGAGGTCGCGCTCGCGGATCGTGGCGTCGTCGCTGCCTGTTTCAAGATAGCCGCGCAAGGCGACCACGACGATAAGCGCCGTCATCGCGAAGGAAATGACGATGGCCGTCAGGACCAGTGCCTGCGGCAGCGGGTGGGCGTACTCGCTGCGATCCGGTGTCAGGATCGGTGGCCGATCGATCACCAGCCTTCCCATCGCGAACAGAAAGACGTTCACCGCGTAGGACAGGAAAGTCAGGCCAACGATCACGGGCAGGGTGCGGCGCCGCAGCAGCAGATAGACTCCAGCCGCCGTCAGCATGCCGATCGAGGAGGCGACAAGGAACTCCATCAGACGGTCTCCTCCTCCCGAGGCGCCAGGGCGGCGGGCTCGCGTGGGGGCGCCGGGGCCCGCAACAGTTCTTCCGGCTGCTGTTTGTCTGCGGGACCCTCGACCCGCGAAATCGACGCCAGCGCAAGGAGCACTGTTCCGACGACGGCGAGGAAAACGCCGAGGTCGAAGGCGATGACGGAGGAAAGTTCGATGTGCCCGAGAAGGGGCAGGTCGAATCCGCCGTGCGTACTGGTAAGAAAGGGATAGCCGAAGAACCAGGACGCCAGTCCGGTCAGTCCGGCGAGCGCCACGCCGATGCCGATCACCAGCTGCGGGTCAAGGCGGGACCTTTCGTGCGCCCAGGCGTACCCGCTGGCGACGTACTGCATGATGAAGGCGATGGCGACGACGATTCCTGCTATGAATCCGCCGCCCGGCAGATTGTGGCCGCGCAGGAAAATGTAGATGCCCGCGGTCAAGGCGAGGGGCAGCATGACTCTGGCCGCGACCACGAGGATCAGCGGATGTGCCTGGCCGCGCCGCCTGGCCAGGCGGCGCAGCGAGGCCGTGCGGCTGGTGCGCCTGCCGTTCAAGGCAGCGTCGAGCAGTGCAAAGATGATGATGCCGGCAATGCCAAGCACGATCATCTCGCCAAACGTGTCGTAGGCCCGGAAGTCGACGAGAATGACGTTGACGACATTGGTGCCCCCGCCGCCGGGCTGGGCCTGGGCGATGTGATAGTCCGAGATGGTATCGACGTCACGCGTGAGGATCGCGTAAGCAAGGGACATTGCGGCGGCGCCGGCGGTCACGGCGACGGCGCCGTGAATCACGCGCGGACCTGTCCCGGTCTCACGCGGCGTCGCCTTTGGCAGCAGATTGAGGGCCAGGAGCAACAGTATCGTCGAAACCACCTCGACGGCGATTTGCGTGAGGGCGAGGTCCGGCGCGGAGAACTGAAGAAAGAGCAGCGAGACGACGAGGCCGGCCGCGCCCGTGACGACCAGCATAAGCAGGCGTTCATGGTGTCGAAAAGCGGCGATGGCGCAGGCGGCCAGCAAAACCGCCCAGGTGACGGATGACGGCAGATTGACGTCGAGCAGCGGACGCTCGCCGGGGACGTGCGCTGCGCTCCAGAAACCGAAGGCGCCCAGGCCGATGACGGTGGCGACGATGATGAGGGTATAGCGCTGCAGGTCGTTGGGGTGCAGAACCTCGATGCATCTGCGCGCCGCCGCGGCACTTGCATCTACGGCACTTTCGAAGAGGCGCTTTGCTTCGGGCCTCGGGACAACGTGCCGGACGAGCTCCAGGGAGGGATAGAACCGCAACAGCAACACCCCCACGACCAGCGCCACGGCGCTCATCGCCAGCGCCGGCGAGAGGCCGTGCCAGAGCGCGAGATGGAATGGTGGCAAGGGGCCGCCGACCACCGCTGCAGCGGTCACCGCGACGAGCGGCTCGGCCAGTCCCGGCATTACGCCGAACGCGATCACCGGGAGGATCAGCACCATCACCGGAAGCAACATCCCGATGGCCGGGTCGTGGGGGGAATGCGCGGTGTCGTGCCGCTCGCGGCCGAAGAAGACCAGCCCTGCCAGTCTGGCGGAGTAGGCGACCGACAAGAGGGCGCCGGCGGTGCAGAGGACGGGAAAAAGCCACGGCATGCCGGCGTAGACCGTGCGGCTCGCCTCTTCGAGCATCATCTCTTTGGAGACGAAGCCGTTCAAC
>DAIQBR010000032.1:0-4540 GCA_036781105.1 Kiloniellaceae bacterium | reverse complement strand
GGGACGCCCGCCATGGCCGCCGCCGCGATCAAGGTCAGCGCCGCCGTCAGCGGCATCAGCCGCGCCAGGCCGCCGAGACGGCGCATGTCGCGCGTTCCGGCCTCGTGATCGACGATGCCGGCGCTCATGAAGAGTGCCGCCTTGAACACGGCGTGGTTGACGATATGGAATACGGCGGTTACCGCCGCCATCGGCGAGCCGATGCCGAGCAGCATGGTGATCAGACCCAGGTGGCTTACCGTGGAATAGGCGAGCACCTGCTTCAGGTCGTCCTTGAACAGGGCGATCCAGGCCGCGATCACCATCGTTGCGAGACCGGTAAGCGAGACGATCAGGAACCAGAGATCGGTTCCGGCGAAGACCGGCCACAGCCGCGCCAGCAGGAAAATGCCGGCCTTCACCATGGTGGCGGAATGCAGGTATGCGGAGACGGGGGTAGGGGCCGCCATGGCGTGGGGCAGCCAGAAATGGAAGGGAAACTGGGCGGACTTGGTGAAGGCGCCGATCAGGATCAGGATCAGGGCCGGGCCAAAGAGCGGCGACGCCCGTACCTGGTCGCCGCGCCGGATGATCTCGCTCAGCTCGTACGAACCGGCGATCTCGCCCAGCATCAGCATGCCGGCGATCAGCGCCAGTCCCCCGCCGCCGGTCACGATCAGCGCCATGCGGGCTCCCTGGCGGGAATCGGGGCGGTGATGCCAATAGCCGATCAACAGGAAGGAGCTCAGGCTCGTCAGCTCCCAGAACACCAGCATCAGGAGAACGTTGTCGCTCAGGACGATACCGAGCATGGCCCCCTGAAACAGCAGGAGGTAGCTGTAGAACCGGCCGATGCGATCGGTGGCGCTCAGGTAGTACCGCGCGTAGACGATTATCAGCAGTCCCATGCCGAGAATCAGTCCGGCGAAGAAAAGACTGAGCCCGTCGATGAAAAAGGAGAAGGATAGATTGAACTGGGGAATCCACGGCGCCCGGAAGGCGATGCTCTCACCCGAGACGACGGCGGGGGCCTGCGAGAGCAGCAGGAAAAGTGCAAGCGAAGTGACCACCGCTGCTGTCGCCGCGCAGGCGTTTCGGCTCGCTCGGCGAAACAGGATTGGAATGGACGCCCCAAATGTCGGTATCAGTGCGACCAGTGCGGTGGACATTCCGGTGTTTCGCTCATGTTAGATAGGGTTGTGGAAGTCGCGATCTCCGTGCGAACGTTCTCTCGCCAGCGTCAAAGCTGGACCCTTGTTCGTCGGTTCAACTATCGCTGCTTACAGGTCATCTCAGGCAAGCATGGAACCAACGATGATGACGACGAGTAGCAGTGCGGCGGAAAGTGCCCAGTTGTCTTCAAGCCGGTCCATGGATATGCGAAACCTCCGGGCGCTTCTTGTGTTCTCGACCCGGTTCATGAATATGCCGGACCGCCTGGCGGCTCTTGTCCACCGCGAGGCAGGAGACCTCGGCGCATCCCGCCCCGGCTCGGGTTCAGTTCGTGCTATGCCGTAGCTTCGATTTTCCGCGGGCAAGTCCGCATGTTTCTTCGGTTGAGGTTTCGCCATTCTCTGACCTCCGAGGTGATACGACGCGCCGCGCACCGCTCCTCATATTCTCTTGCTAAGCTGTTGGCCTTGCCGTTGAATCGCAAGCTGTGGGCATCCCCCTGGGGTAACCCCCTCCGTAGAATCCACAAGGTGACAAGCCGCCGGGATAATCCGATAAGTGTGATGCACGACCGTCTGAAATTGCCTCCGGCCATGGCCCAGAACGTACTCCTGACAGGGCCTCTATGGGTCAGCGCCTATGTGGCCCTCGATTACATCAGTTTCGTCGAGTCCTACCGGGGCCTCGCGATCACACCGTGGAACCCGGCCGCCGGTCTCGGATTTGCGCTGATCCTGCTCGGAGGCGTCCGCTTTGCGCCGGTCGTCCTCGTTTCCCCGGCGATCGCGGGCGCACTGGTACGCACCGGGTCCGTCCCGGTTTCGATCCACCTCGTGGAAGGGCTGCTGTTCGGCGGAAGCTATCTCGCGGCCGGCTTGCTGGCGCGTCGGTACGGCAAGCTCGACCCACGGCTCGGAACGGTCGGTGACATGCTGCACCTGATGTTCTTCATACTGTGCGCCGCCGTGATGGCAGCGCTCAGCTATGTTGGCGTTCTAGGCTGGGCAGGGCTGCTGCAGCATTCGGAGATGGTCGAGGGGTTCATCCGCTTTGTGATCGGCGATCTTATCGGCATGCTGATCGTCACACCCATTCTCTTGCTGGCTTTTGCCCGGCGCTTGTGGCCGGTCGTGACCTGGCAGGCGCCTCTGAAGCTCCTCGGCATTGCCTTGGCGTTCGCGGCGATCTTCGCCATTCCCCACGCAAGTGAGTACCAGCTGTTTTACCTGCTGTTCCTGCCTCTGCTCTGGAGCACCTTTGGTGTCGGCATCGCCGGGGCCGCTGCGGCATTGTGCGTTATCCAGGTCGGGCTGATCCTTGCGCTGCATATCCGGGAAGGCGCCATTATCGACCTCCCCTCCTTTCAGATCCTGATGATTTCGCTCGCCGTGACCGGTCTCGTGCTTGGAAGCATGGTCACCCAGCAGCACGCGACCTCGCTGCGGCTTCGGAACCAGCAACTCGCGCTCAGCCGCGCCCTGCGCCTGCGCTCCATGGGCGAGATTGCAACGGTGATCGCGCACGAAGTGAACCAGCCCATCACGTCAATCCGGACCTACGCAGGAATCGCCAGCGATGCCCTTAAGGCGGAACAGCGGCAGCTGCTGGCGGAAGCCGTCGGGCGCATCAGGGCTGAATGTGATCGCGCCAGCGCGATTATCCGCTCCACAAGAGAAAGTCTGCGCCACCAGAAGCTTCGACCGCGCCGCGTAGAGGTCGCTCCCTTGCTGGCGGAGATGAGAGAGTTGATGCTGGACCGTTTGAAGGCGAATGGTATCCAATTGATCACTCGCATCCACAGCGGCGCGAGTACTGTTTACGGCGATCCCGTGCAACTCAAGCAGGCCTTGTTCAATATCATCGACAACAGTGTTGACGCCATCGAAGGCAGTGGGGCGGCGGGAACCATAGTTGTTGAGGTGAAGGCGTCTGATGCGTCGATCGTAGACTTCGTGGTTTCCGATTCAGGCCCCGGCTTTGCACAAGAGTCGACAGAGTTCGGCATCATGCCGTTGCTTTCCACCAAGCCAGACGGGACGGGAATTGGTCTTACCATCGCGCGGTCAGTTGCGGAGTCGCACGGCGGTGCGCTCTCGATCGAGCGGGAGGACAAGAGAACCATCGTAAAGCTTCGAATTGCATCTTCGGGACAGACGGCAGATGAAGACAGTAGCGCTCATTGACGACGATCCGGGCGTATTGGAGGCCCTGGGAATGTTGCTCACGAGCAGGGGCCTGCATCACGCCAGCTACTCCAGTGCAGATGCTTTCTTGTCTGCACCGCCATGCGGAGGATGTGTTGTTAGCGATTTGAGGATGCCTGGACTCAATGGGCTGGAGTTGCTGACTGCCCTGCAGAGTATTCATGACCAGAGGCCTGTAATCTTGCTGACCGCGCATGGCGACGTTGAGCTCGCCGTGCGCGCCCTGAAGCAGGGTGCGTTCGACTTCATCGAGAAGCCGTTTGAAGAGGCGCGTCTTTTGCAGGCGATCACGGCAGCGCTTGAAAGCGGTGAGCGGGCCGCCATCAAGTTCGGCGAGCTGTCTGAGCTCCGGCAACGTTACCAAAGCCTGTCGGACCGGCAGAGGGAGGTGATGTGGCTGATCGTGGCGGGTTGCTCGAATAAGGAAGTTGCGGCTCGTTTGGGCCTCAGCATTCGGACCGTTGAAACCTACCGCGCATGGGTCCTCGAAAAGATGCAGACCAAGACATTGGCCGACCTGGTTCGTGCCAGTGTCCAGTTGCAGGAAGTTCTGGAAGCAGAGGGGTCGTAGGCAGGGCGCGGTTGTGACCCTGAAAGTGTTCGCATGCCGATGATGAACCTGTGCAGGGTCTTAATCTTGCCTCTGATGAATTCTTCAGTCCGGAGTTCCACTTTGCAGTTTAGGATGGCCGGCTGTTTGGCTGACCAAGTTAGCTCGGCTCCGCTCGTTCTTGGAGCCGATGCTCGCTCCGCGGGACGGGGACGGTACAGAATCCCTGGATGCCTTGCAGGGGCTACCCCGGCCGGGCCGGATGGCAACGCCGGGCTCAAGGAGAGCACGGAAGCGCTGTTCGGCTGCTTGTCCACCTGTTTCTTGGCGCAATGAAGGCGCTTGCCGACTGCGGCGTCCAGATCTGCCCGAACGTGCCCGCTGCCATGCCCATCGGCTGGACTTCCGCACAGGGTCAGTCGCTGGCCTTTGGGTCGAGGTGGAGTGAGTCCGCTTCTCGGTCTCAGGCGGACATCACCCCTGGGCAGGCTAACCTTCGCAGATTGCTCGCAGCGCGCGGAAGTAGGTAGGATCGCCGCCTAATCCCGATAGCTCGCGTCCTCTGCGTCGAGCAGTTCTTTCATCTGCTCGAAGTGCGCGAAGGCGGCGTCTGAATAGGCGCGCCAGCCCTCGG
>DAIQBR010000031.1:16562-16847 GCA_036781105.1 Kiloniellaceae bacterium | reverse complement strand
GCGATTGCCTCTCGACGGTTAGGCTAGTGCCTCGCGGCAGCGAGAACCAGCCTCAGCGAAACCTCAGGTCGGCTCCACGACCGCCAGCTCCGCGCCTTCTTCCACCAGGTCGCCCACCTCGCAATCGAGCACCTCCACCACGCCGTCGTAGGGTGCGGTCAGGGTGTGCTCCATCTTCATGGCCTCGAGGCGCAGCAGCGGCGCGCCCTCCTCGACACTGTCACCGGCCCCGACCAGCACCGCGGTGACCTTGCCGGGCATCGGCGCCACGATGCGCCCGCCCCC
>DAIQBR010000031.1:15111-16552 GCA_036781105.1 Kiloniellaceae bacterium | reverse complement strand
TCACCGCCGAGGTGGCGGAAAGGATCCTCCAGGATCAGCAGGTAGCTGAGGCCTTCCACGACAACCCAGCGCTCCAGCCCGCGGCGCAGCACCCGCGCCGAGAAGCCGGCGTCGCCAAGGCGCAGCGAAAGGCGGCCGTCGGCCTGTTGTTCGACCGCCGCCGAGACCTCGCCGCCGGGCAGTTTCAGGCGCAGGCCGTCGCGGCCGAAATGCACGGTCACTTCCAGCGTCTCCTCACCGCTGACGAAGGTCATCTCGGTGTGGGTCTCCGCGTTCAGCCGCCAGCCGTTGGTGAGCTGCCAGGGCGAATGCGGATCCCCGGAGGCCGCGGCCTGGCGCCGGGCATCCTCGCGGCGCCAGTCGATCTCCGCCAGCGCCGCGGCAGCCAGCACGCTCTCCGGCACGTCCTCTTCGGCGGCCACCAGCGTCGCGCGCTGCTGGTCGATGAAGGCGGTGTCGACGACGCCCGCGGCGAAGCGCGTATGGGAAAGCACGGCCTGGAGAAAGCCGACGTTGGTCACCACGCCGGCAACCTCGCTGCGCGCCAGGGCACGCTGCAGGCGGCTGAGCGCGACGACGCGGTCCGGCCCCCAGGCGATCACCTTGGCGATCATCGGATCGTAGAACACCGAAACGCTGTCGCCGGGGCGCACGCCGCTGTCGAAGCGCAGCCCCTCCTCGCCTTCCGGAAACGACAGATGCAGCAACTGCCCGGTCGACGGCAGGAACCCGGCAGCGGGATCCTCGGCATAAAGCCGCGCCTCGATGGCATGGCCCGTCGCGGTAACCTCCTCCTGCGTCACCGGCAGCGCCTCGCCGGCGGCGACGCGGAGCTGCCACTCCACCAGGTCGAAGCCGGTGATCATCTCGGTCACCGGATGCTCGACCTGCAGGCGCGTGTTCATCTCCATGAAGTAGAAGTCCTCGCCGTCGACGAGGAACTCGACGGTGCCGGCACCGCGGTAGTCGATCGTCTCGGCGGCGCGCAGCGCGGCCTCGCCCATCGCCTCACGCAGGTCGTCGCCGAGGCCCGGCGCCGGCGCCTCCTCTATCACCTTCTGATGGCGGCGCTGCGAAGAGCAGTCGCGCTCGAAAAGGTGCACCGCGTTGCCGTGGTCGTCGCGGAAGACCTGCATCTCGATGTGGCGCGGCGCCGGGAGGTAGCGCTCCAGCAGGACATGGTCGTCGCCGAAGGAGGCCTTGGCCTCGCGCCGCGCCGCCTCCAGCCCGGCGAGGAAATCGCCGGGTTCCCCGACCACCCGCATGCCCTTGCCGCCACCGCCGGCCGAGGCCTTGATCATCAGCGGATAGCCGATCTTGTGAGCCTCCGCGACGAGATGATCAGCGCTCTGCTCGGCGCCGTGATAGCCCGGCACCAGCGGCACGCCGGCCTCCTGCATCAGGGCCTTGGCCGCGCTCTTCGAGCCCATGGCGCGGATTG
>DAIQBR010000031.1:2987-15100 GCA_036781105.1 Kiloniellaceae bacterium | reverse complement strand
CCGCCGGCGGCGGGCCGATGAAGACGATGCCGGCGGCCGCGCAGGCCTCGGCGAAGGCGGCATTCTCCGACAGAAAGCCGTAGCCGGGATGGATCGCCTCGGCACCCGCGGCCCTGGCCGCCGCCAGGATCACCTCGCCCCTCAGGTAGCTCTCGGCGGCCGGCGGCGGGCCGATGCAGTAGGCGGCATCGGCCTCGGTGACGTGCGCGGCACCGCGGTCGGCTTCCGAGTAGACCGCCACACAGCGCAGGCCGAGGCGGCGCACGCTGCGGATCACGCGGCGCGCGATCTCCCCCCGGTTGGCGATGAGGACCGTCTCGAACACGCCTTCCCCTCTTCCTACTTCCGCTTGTCGCCGCGGCCCGCGTCACGCTCTCTGGTGGACTCCACCAGGTCGCCGAGGCGGGCGTAGTTGTCGTCGCGAAACTGCTTCATCACGCGGGTAATATCATCGGTACCGACTCCCACCGCCGACAAGAGAATTCCGCCGAGCTGCAGGCTGGCCTCCACGGTCTCCGGCACCACCGCCGAGGCGCCCTCGGCTTCCAGTTCGTGAGCATGGGTCATGTCGTGGGAGCGGACAAATATCGGCATTTCCGGCATGCGCTGGTGCAGTGCGGCCACCGCCTGGCTCGACTCGCGGGCGCGATCGATGGTGATGACCGCCGCCTTGGCGCGGTCGATCCCGGCTGCCTCCAGCACCTCCACGCGGCTGGCGTCGCCGTAGTAGAGCGGCAGACCGGCGGCACGGCCGCGGGCGACGCGCGCATGGTCCATGTCGAGGGCGACATAGGGCAGCCCGCAGGCGGCCACCACTCGCGCTACGGTCTGCCCGACCCGCCCGAAACCGGCGATGATGACGTGCCCGGCGACCTCCTCGGCTTCCTCCTTCA
Source organism: Kiloniellaceae bacterium (assembly GCA_036781105.1). Taxonomy (GTDB): domain Bacteria; phylum Pseudomonadota; class Alphaproteobacteria; order Kiloniellales; family Kiloniellaceae; genus Pelagibius. The sequence continues at coordinate 14,207 of DAIQBR010000031.1, read as the reverse complement.
GCGCATCGAGGTTCGGTCCGGGCCTCGGCGCCGCCATCCGAGCGAGGCGCGCGCCCAGCCAGTCCATCGCCGGCGTCGCCGCCATGGAGAGCGCAATGAGCGCCAGCACAAGCTGGCCGATATTGAGATCGAGCAGGCCCCGGATCATCGCCCCGCCGACCAGCACGAAACCGAACTCGCCCCCCTGTGCCAGCAGCGGGCCGACCCGCAGCGCGACATCCCTCGGCAGCCGGAACAGCAGGCAGAGCCCTGTGATCAACACGGCCTTGAGCGCCAGCAAACCGGCCACCGCAACGAGAAGCCACAGCCACTCCCGTGCCACCAGGGGCAGGTCGATCGACATGCCGACAGCCATGAAGAAAAGCCCCAGCAGCAGGCCCTTGAAGGGGCGGATATCGGCCTCGACCTGATGGCGGTATTCGGTCTCCGAAAGCAGCAGACCGGCCAGGAAGGCGCCCAGCGCCATGGAGATGCCGGCCTGCGCCATCAGCCAGCCGGCGCCCAGTACCACCAACAGCGTCACGGCGACAAAAAGCTCTTGCAGATGTGCCGCGGCAATCACGCGGTAGAGCGGGCGCAGTACCCGGCGCCCGATGAAGACCGCCACGGCCACCACGGCAACGGCCTTCAACGCGGCAAGGCCCATGGCCACGGCAAGCGAGGACTCCGGCTTGCCCAGCAGCGGCATGAGCGCCAGCAGCGGCACGATGGCGAGATCCTGGAACAGCAGGATGGAGAAAGACACCCGCCCGTAACGCGTCACCATCTCACCACGCTCAACCAGCATCTGGATGACGAAGGCCGTCGAGGAGAGCGCCAGGCCGCTGCCCACGACCAGCGCCGCTTCGACCGAGAGTCCGGCGATCCAGAGTCCGCCGCCGATCAGCAGTGCGGTGAGGAACACCTGTGCCGCGCCGAGGCCGAAAACGTAGTGGCGCAGCAGCTTCAGCCGCTCGATGGACAGCTCGAGGCCGATGGTGAACAGCAGGAAGATGACGCCGAACTCGGCCAGCAGCAGCACACTGTCCGGGTCCTGGATGAAGCCCAGGGCGTGCGGGCCGACCAGCAGGCCCGCCGCAAGGTAGCCCAGCACGGCGCTGGATTTGAACCAGCGGAACAGCGGCACAATGCAGACCGCTGCAACCAGGAAAACGAGGATTTCTTCGAGCTGTCCGGAGCCGTGCATGCGGGTTCTCTAGTGCCGGCCGTGACGGCGCTCTTCGCGCCAGTCACGCTCGCGCGCGTAGCGCAGCACCTCGGAGAAGCCGAAAATGATGAGCCAGACGCCGATGACGATCTGCAACGCAGCGATGGCCCGCACCAGCGCGCTGGCCGGCACGAGGTCGCCATAGCCCACCGTGCTGAGGGGGATGATGGAGAGGTAGAGGCTTTCGAGAAAGGTGATCTCGCGAACCACGCCGATCACCGCGAAGTGGTTCCCGGGAATCGCCATATCAACGATCCGGTAGACGCAGGCGAAAACGATGATGACGAAGGTGTAGTAGGTGAAAAAGGCGAGTGTCGGCGCCAGCAGCGAAACGGCCTGATCGAAGAACTCCTCGAACAGCAACCCGGTCTCCAACAGGAAAGCGGTCACGTCGCGGCTGACGACGAAAACCAGGATGCCAATCAGGCCCATGCTGACGAGCAGCAGCAGATCGATGGACTCCGGTTCGAGATTCCGGTGTGGAATGATGAAGCTGGCGATACCGACGCCGAAGACGGGAACCAGCCAGAGAAACAGGCGTGGTGAATAGCGGACCCGGCTCTCCGCCTCGTGGCGGACAAGCAGGCGGATTTGCTCTCGCCGCAGCGCAACGCCAGCTACGAAAGCGGCGATCGGCAACACAAAGGAGAGACGCACAGCCCAGGGGCCGGCGCTGGTGAAATTCGACTCGACAAAGAAAGTAAAAAGGCAGGCGTAGATCGACAGGAAATTGGCCAGCGCAATGGTGGTGAAGTGGCTGCCCGGAAACAACCAGTAGAACAGCGTCACGCTGAACGCCAGCGCGGCCAGCATCACCAAGAAAAACCAGCCGAATTCCTCGGTGACCGCCACCGAGACCAGCAAATAGAGGCCAAGGGTGAGCGTGAGACCACGCAGCCAGTAGCGGTCGGGCCTCGACACGGCGGTCAGTCCGCCCGCCAGTTCGGCTTGCGCTTTTCCAGGAAGGCGGCGACGCCCTCGCGGCCCTCCTCCGAAGCGCGGAGCTCGGCGATGCGGCTTGCGGTTTCCTCGATGAGAGCCTCATCGAGGCCGCGGCCGGCCACGGCAAATACCAGATCCTTGGCAGCCTGCTGTGCCGCCGGACCGCCCTGCAGCAACGCATCGACGATCTGCCGGCCGCGGCTTTCCAGCGCGCCGCGGTCGACCACCTCGTGCACCAGGCCCAGACGCTGCGCCTCCCAGGACGAGAAACCCTCTGCGGTGAGGAAGTAGCGGCGTGCCGCGGCCTCGCCGATGGCTGCGATGACATAGGGGCTGATGACCGCGGGGATCAGGCCGAGCTTCACCTCGGAGAGGCAGAACTTCGCTTCCTCCACCGCGATTACGATGTCGCAGCAGGCCAGCAGGCCGACACCCCCGCCGAAAGCCGGCCCCTGGACAAGCGCCACCGTCGGCTTCGGCAGGCCGTTCAAGGTCCGCATCAAGCGCGCCAGGCGCCGCGCGTCCTCGACGTTCTCGGCGCGCGAATAGCTCGCCATGGCCTTCATCCAGTTGAGATCGGCACCGGCGGAGAAGCTGGGTCCCTGGGCGGCGAGCACCACAACGCGCACGCGTGGATCCTGGGCGATACCGTCGAGCGCCGCCGTCAGCTCGGCGATCAGCGCCTCATTGAAGGCGTTGTGCACCTCCGCGCGGGTCAGGGAGATCCGCGCCGTCCCGCGCTTGTCAATTTCCTGCACAAAGAGCGGATTGGGCATAAAGCTACATCCTGAAAATACCAAAACGGGTGGGTTCGACCGGCGCATTCAACGCAGCGGAAATGCCGAGGCCAAGCGTCATGCGGGTATCGAGCGGATCGATGATACCGTCATCCCACAGGCGCGCGCTGGCATAGTAGGGATGACCCTGCGCCTCGTACTGTTCGCGGATCGGCGCCTTGAAGCGCTCTTCCTCCTCGGCCGGCCAGTCCTCGCCCTTGGCGGCCAGACCGTCGCGCCGGATGGTTGCCAGAACGGCGGCGGCCTGCTCGCCGCCCATGACGGAAATCCGCGCGTTGGGCCACATCCACAGGAATCGCGGGCTGTAGGCACGTCCGCACATGCCATAGTTTCCCGCACCGAAACTGCCACCCAGGATAACGGTGAACTTGGGCACGCGGGCGCAAGCGACCGCCGTGACCAGCTTGGCGCCATCCCTGGCGATACCGCCGGCCTCGTACTTGCGCCCCACCATGAAGCCGGTGATGTTCTGCAGGAAGACTAGCGGGATTCCGCGCTGCGCACAGAGCTCTATGAAATGGGCGCCTTTCAGCGCCGACTCTGAAAACAGGATTCCATTGTTGGCGAGGATGCCGACGGGATAGCCCCAAATATGCGCGAAACCACACACCAGGGTCTGACCATAGAGCGCCTTGAACTCGTCGAGTTCACTGCCGTCGACGAGACGGGCGATGACTTCGCGCACGTCATAGGGCTGGCGCAGATCACGCGGCACGATGCCGTAGAGCTCGGCCGGGTCATAGTGCGGCTCTCGCGGCACCGCCATCTCCAGCGAGGCTTGTTTGCGGCGGTTCAGGGAAGCGACAATGCGCCGGGCGATGGCCAGTGCGTGGGTATCGTTTTCCGCGTAGTGGTCGGCGACGCCCGAGGTGCGCGTGTGGACATCGGCGCCGCCAAGCTCCTCGGCCGTCACGACCTCCCCCGTCGCCGCTTTCACCAGAGGCGGTCCGCCGAGAAATATGGTGCCCTGCTCCTTCACGATGATGCTTTCGTCCGCCATGGCCGGCACATAGGCGCCGCCGGCGGTGCAGGAGCCCATGACTACGGCGATCTGCGGTATGCCCTTGGCCGAGAGGTTGGCCTGGTTGAAAAAGATGCGCCCGAAGTGATCGCGGTCGGGAAAGACTTCGTCCTGGTTGGGCAGGTTGGCGCCGCCGGAATCGACCAGGTAGATGCAGGGCAGATGGTTCTGCTCAGCGATCTCCTGGGCGCGCAGATGCTTCTTCACGGTGACGGGGTAGTAGGTGCCGCCCTTCACCGTGGCATCGTTTGCGACGATAACGCACTCGCGCCCGGAGACACGGCCGATACCGGTGATCAGGCCGGCAGCGGGCACTTCGTCGTCGTAGAGTCCGTTCGCCGCCAGCTGGGAAAATTCGAGGAACGGAGAGCCGCTGTCCAGCAGGCGGCGCACCCGCTCGCGCGGCAGCAGCTTGCCGCGGTCGAGGTGGCGTCTGCGTGCCGTCTCGCCGCCGCCCTGCTTGATGCGGTCGACCTGGGCGCGCAGTTCTTCGGCCAGCGCCTGGTTGGCGCGCGCGTTCTCGGCGAAATCCAGGTCGCGGGATCTTACTTTGCTGGCGATCAGCGACATGGGACGGGCGATTCGGCTTGCTTGGACACGATGCCTAGTTTGGGCAGGCGTTCCTGCGCGGCAAGAAGAATCAGCGGCACCGCCGCGGGGCGGCGCGCTGCGGGCGCCATCTCGGCGGCGTCCTCTGTCAATTGCTTACCCAAATTTAACCACTGCCGCCTAGCTTGGCCTTTCTAGGGCCCATCCCTAGGAAGGAGCAGTAGGTATGCCCTATGTGGCAAGAGACGACCAGGGACAGATCATCGAGGTCCAGGAACGCGAGACCGAGGCCGCCTACGAGCAGGTCGCGCTCGACGACCCGGAGTTGGTGTCCTACCTGAACGACGGCCTGGACGACAGCGCCTCGCGCGAGGAAATCCGCGCCAAGCTCGAAGAGTCGGATCTCGAGTTCGTCCGCGTCATCGAGGACGTGATCACCGTCCTGATCGACAAGCGTGTCTTCATGCTTACCGACCTTCCCGCCCCGGCCCAGGAGAAGCTTGCCCGGCGCTACCACCTGCGCAGCAAGCTTCTGGACCTCGGCGGCATTATCGCCGACCACGACGACATCATGCTGCCCTGAGCCGCGGGAAGGCGGCGCGTTCGACTTGCGGTAATCCCAATAATTATGTATGAGTACCTCTCCCGCGACGGAGCGCCGGCAGAGACCTCTGGATGCAGATTACCGCCCCTTCAGCCCTTCTGAACCAGGCCCCCAAGCCGCGGATTGTCCAATACCGCAACAAGCGCTATTCGGTGCGCCTGGAGCCGATCTATTGGCAGACCCTGGAGGTCCTTGCCGACCGCCACCGGGTACGCCTGGGTCGTTTCGTGGCCGAACTGGCGGACAGCTACGAAGGCCCGAATTTCTCCTCCTACCTGCGGGTTTTCTGCATGCTGGAGGGCGAGCAGGCCCTGGCGCGGGAAACCCTGGGGCCAACCCACCACGGCTTGCTCGACGTGGTCACCAACTGCCCCAATCCCGGTCTCATCCTGTCGCGCTATCGCACCGTGATCGCCTACAACCGGCCTTTCGGCGATTGGCTCGGCCCGGCCGACGTGGCCGTGATCGGCGCGGGACTGACCACCCTCGTGCAGGTCCGCACGCGGCGCTCGCTCAACGATGTCTGGCAGGACCTGGTCAGCGGCCGTGAGCCCAAGGCCGAGGCCAAGCTGCTCTATGTCGCCCCGGGCCGCGTGAACGCGGCGCAGGCGACGATTCTCGCCCTGCGCTCGCAGATGCACCAGGAGTTCTATGCCGTGATGTGGCTGTCACCGCAGTCGCGGCGCGGCCCAGGCACAGGAAGCGGCCCGCTGCCCCCCGCAAGCCTGCAGGACTGAAACGCCGTCAGGGGCGCCCCAGGAGGCGCCAGAGGCGACCGTCAGGCCGCGTTGGGATCGTTGATGATGAGAATGTCGTTTGCGGTGTAGACCGTCAGCCCGCCCTCGAAACTGTAGAAGTGCAGGCCGGTGACATCCACGCCACTGGCCGTGACGTGGGGATCCGCGATGCCGAAGCCGGTGATGGTCTCACGCGTCATCAGGTTGACCGAGACGTCCTCGCCCATAAAGAGGACGACCTCGCCCGAAGAGTCCGGCAACAGATCGCCGAGCTGCAGGACGACGGAATCCGGATCGTCGGCCGGCGACGTGCCGCCGGGCTCCACGATCACAAGCGGCAGCTTGTGAGCGTCACCCTCCAACTCCAGGCCGTACTCCGCCGGCGCGTCCGCGCTGACCGGTGCCTGAGGCAGATCCACCAATGTCTTATCGTCGTCCATATCGCCAAATTTTGACCGCATTCACGGTCTTACCCAGCTCCGCAAGGATTCAAGATAGATCGCTGCCGGGAAAAGAACAATATCCCTGCGAATCCGAAGCCACAAAAATAGGAACAACATCCCACATCTGTCATATTTCTCGCCCTGGGCGAGCCGATCCTCGAAAAAACTCGCCTTCAGGCCGCAGATCAGCGGTCGCGTAGGGCCGCCGACAAAAAACGGCGCCCCGCGAAGGGGCGCCGTCTCTCTCGCTTCCGGGCCGCCGGCGTCGGCGGCCCGGAGATTATCGTTCGACCGGTCAGTCGGCCAGGCCGTCGATCCAGGACTTGTGCTCGACGACCGCCTGCTCCGGAGCGCTCACACCGAGGGTCTCCAGCAGCACACCGCCAACGGCGAGGATGCGGTAGGAGGCAAGCTGCTCGTTGGTCTGCGCCGTGATGAGCTGTCCCTCGGACGTGAAGAGTTCGTTCTCCGCGTCGAGGACGTCCAGCAGGGTCCGCTGTGCCACCTCGAACTGCTGCTCGTAAGCACCGAGGGTCGAGCGGTTGAAGTCACGGGCGTCTTCCAGCGCTTCGATGCTGTCGCGCGCGGCCTCAAGCTCGAACCAGGAGCGCCGCATTTCCTGCTGCGACTCAAGCACCGAGCGGTAGCGCCGGTTCTTGCTCTCGGTCAGGCGGAACAGCGCTTCCTGACGTGCCGCCCGGTCGATACCGCCGCGGAACAGGTTCCACCGCACCCGCACCATGAGCTGGTTGTTGAACTCGTAAGTGTCCAGCGAGGAGGTGCCGTCGTTGTACTCGGTCTGGGCCTCCAGCGTGACGGCCGGATAAAGCGGAACCTCGGAGAGCTCCACCTCGGCCTCAGCAGTCCGCACGTCCGCCTCGAAGATCTTCGTGGTCGGGTTGTTACGCACCGCCAACTGGACCGCGTCATCGAGGTCAGTCGGCAGCGAGCTGGCCGGAAACTCCGGATAGCTCAGGTCGTTGCCCGGGAAGGAACCCACGATACGGGTATAGATGGCTTCCGCGATCCGCAGATCCTGGAGCTGTTCGATCAGGGTGTTGCGGGCACGCGAGGAACGCGCTTCGGTCTGATCGACATCGGCCTCGCTGCCGCCGCCGCCCTGCAGGCGCGAACGCTGGGCGTCCAGAACCTGACCGTGATAGGCGACGTTGTCTTCGGCGAGACGCACCAGATCGCGCTGACGCAGCACTTCGAGGTAGGCCCCGATCGCATCGAGCGCCAGCACCTCGGAGTTCTCCAGCACACGGCTGGCAGCCGATTCGACACGCGCCATCTCGCGCTCGACCGTTGCGCCGGCTTCGAAGCCGTCAAACAGCCGCTGCTGCAGGGTGATCGAGGATTCCTGACGGACCGTTTCCTCGGTGTCACCGCCCGAAGCGCGCGATGTGAAGTCGTTGTAAGCCGCGACGCCGATACCGGCAGCCACGTCAATCTGCGGCAGATAGAGGCCGCGCGCCTGGCGCAGCTCTTGGTCAACAGCCTCACGGTTGCTGGCCACGATGCCGATGTCCGGGTTGGTGGCGATCGCCTGCTGGACCGCCTCTTGTAGCGACATCGCATTGGCCGACGCCGCCATCGGAACTGCCAAGACCGTCCCCAGAAGGACCGCCTTAAAGTGAGTCAAACTCGTGCTGCGAGACCAGCGCATGCTAGCTTCCCCCGACATAAAACCTTGCATCCAATACCCCTCCCCCGTGTCCGGCCTATACGTCACCGAGAACGGACGATAAGGCAAACAAATCTAGAAATATGCGTGACTTGTAACCTGTTTATTCATCGGCTGTCAACGCGGCCTCCGAGGGCAAAACACGGTTAATTGTGTTGGCGCTAACTGAGTTACCACACTGTGTTATTTCTGCCACAGATGGCCCCTTTCGCCACCATCCCAGGTTGATGCAGCGTCGCATTAACCATCGATGATTTCTCTGCTGCCGGTCCGATGCGGCTGACGGTCACCCGCCGGCGCACCGACCAACGTCCTCTCTCTTGAGCCGACTCTGCCGATTCTGTCAAGGCAGTCGGATCATAAAGCTTACAATCTGGTACAACATTCCTAAACGCTGGACGCGAGGGTGATGGCCCTTCGTCGTTGACCCTGTCCGCAATCCGGGCCCATCACGATGTGGTCCGGCGGCCTTAGCCGACGCGACCCTGTCCGCGGCCCGCCACCCGTCGCAACCGGCGCCCTAGCCGCTGGTCGCTACCCCGAAAGATGTGATAAATCACACAGCACGCAGGCAGGCCGGCTGCATAGCCTGACCTCGAAGCCGCCGCCAGCGCGCGTGTCGGGCTGTGAACCGGGCGGGCGGCGGCGGTGAAACAGAGGGCGGGGCAGCCCGCGACGCCGGCGCCTCGGGACCAATGAAGGAGGCATTTGCTGAGGAACGACAGGAGCGTCGCTGAAAGCCCTGGTCGAGGGGTTAAAGTGTGTTATTAACCCTTTAAGAATGAAGCATCGTTAGTTTTTTCAGGGCGATGCACCAGGGCATCGAGCCACTCGAAGCCGTTTCTTTTTGCGAATTCGTAACAATTCTGATGAAGCTTCGGATCCGGGAAATCTTTGCTCGATAGGGTGGGATGCGCGCTTGGCCGCGGCCGCTCCACGGCTCTTGCTGCGCCCGACCTCTCCGCCGACCGGCGGAGCCGCTGGCCCGAAGACGAAAGTCTGTATGAGGTGAAGGGATAGTATGGCTGCCCGCGACGATACGACCGCCGTTGAGAAGGACTCCAACGCCGGAGACCAGGCGCGCAAGGACTCCAAGTTCTCCCTGGCTCTGAAAAAGAAGAAGAACAAGTCGGCGGCGGCGGAGGCCGATGGCTGGCGCGAGCCCGACCTGAGCCCGCCCGGCGCCGACCAGCCCGACCGCGATCAGCCCAGCGCCGGCCTGCCTGGCGATATGCGGGCCGGCCCCGGAAAGGGCGAGCCGCGCGACAGCGCCCCCGCAAGCGGCTCGATGTCCTCCAATCTGGCCGAGGACGACAACACCGATTCGACCATCTCCGGCGATAACGACGGCGAAAAGGCACCCGCCGTTCTGCGCCCGGGCGACCTGATCGAAAGCGTCGAAAAGGAGAAGAACTGGAACGTCGCGCCGGCGCTGGTCGACTTCGAAGATCCCCTTGTGCGCTGCCTTTCGATTCTCGCCGGCCTGATGCAGCGGCCGATCTCGAGCGAAGCCCTGAAGGCCGGGCTGCCCCACGCCAACGAACCCTTCACGCCGGAGCTTGCCGTGCGCGCCGCCGAGCGTGCCGGGCTTTCGGCGCGCGTCGTGCGCCGTCCCCAGATCAACAGGATCCTGCCCGTCACCCTGCCCTGCATCCTGCTGCTGAAGGGCGGCAATTGTTGCGTTCTGCAGAACGTCAGCCGCGGCTTTGCCGATATCCTTCTGCCGGAGGCCGGCGGCACCTCGAAGACCATCGCGGTGGAGGAGCTGCAGCCGCAGTGCAGCGGCTACGCCATCTTCGCGCGCACCGAAGCCCGCTTCGACGAGCGCGCGCCGGATACCAAGCTGACCGAACCGCGGGCCTGGTTCTGGGGCACGCTTTGGCAGTTCTGGCCGATATACAGCCACGTACTGCTGGCGTCGGTTCTCATCAACTGCTTCGCCATCGCGAGCCCGCTTTTCATCATGAACGTCTACGACCGCGTGGTGCCGAACCAGGCGGTGGAAACGCTCTGGGTGCTCGCCGCCGGCGTGGTTACGGTGTTTGGCTTCGAATTCATCATGCGCAACCTGCGCACCTACTTCGTCGACGTCGCCGGCAAGAACGCCGACGTCATCATCGCCAGCCGGCTGCTCGAACAGCTCATGTCGACGCGCCTCGACTCAAAGCCGGCTTCGACCGGCGCCATGGCGAACAATCTGCGCGAGTTCGAGTCCCTGCGCGAGTTCTTCACCTCGGGCACCCTCGTCGCGCTGGTCGACCTGCCCTTCATCTTCCTCTTCGTCGGCGTCATTTTCATCGTTTCGGGCCCGGTCGCCTTCGTGCCCCTCGCGATGGTGCCCCTGGTCATCATTGTCGGCGTCTTCCTGCAGTATCCCCTGCGTAACGTCATCGAGAAGAGCCAGCGTGAAGCCAGCCAGAAGCACGCCCTGCTGGTCGAGGCCATCGACGGGTTGGAGACCATCAAGGCGACCGCCGGCGAAGGCCGCGTGCAGAAATCCTGGGAGCGCTTCGTCGGCCTGTCCGCCGCCTCTTCCGGCAAAGCAAGGTTCATTTCCGGCATCGCCACCACCTTTGCCCAGATCGCCATCCAGATGGCCACGGTGATCGTCATCGTCTACGGCGTCTACGAGATCGCCGCCGGCAACATCACCATGGGCGCGCTGATCGCGGCGACCATCCTGACCGGCCGCGCCCTGGCGCCGCTCGGCGCGGTGGCCGCCATGCTGACCCGCCTGCAGCAATCGCGTGTCGCTTTGAAGTCCCTCGACACCCTGATGAAGGCGCCGGTCGAGCGGGCCCTGAATAAGAAGTTCCTGCATCGTCCGCGGCTCAGCGGCCAGATCGAATTCAAGCAGGTGACCTTCAGCTACCCGCACCAGGAAACCAAGGCGCTGGACGGCCTCTCGTTCCGCATCAAGCCGGGCGAACGGGTCGGCATGCTGGGGCGCATCGGCTCCGGCAAGAGCACCGTCGCACGCATGATGATGGGACTCTACGAACCGATGGAAGGCGCCGTGCTCTTCGACGGCACCGACATTCGCCAGATCGATCCCGCCGACCTGCGCCGCAACGTCGGCTACGTTTCGCAGGACAACTACCTGTTCTTCGGTTCGGTGCGCGACAATATTTCCTTCGGTGCGCCTCACATCGACGACGAGAGCATTTTGCGGGCCGCCGGCGTTGCCGGCGTGAGCGACTTCCTGCGTACCCATCCGCATGGCTTCGACCTTC